>NZ_JAVJTO010000011.1:0-79577 GCF_040220235.1 Coleofasciculus sp. B1-GNL1-01 | reverse complement strand
TTTTTTTTCACGCCACACATAAGCCGTTATTTCTCCTGATTAGCTCAACTTTACTAGGAGCAAATTGCCCAATTCGTTTCCAGGTGTAGTCACAAACAGAAACCTTCTGAGTCTTTTTGGTATCAGTGAATCCGCCGACGTAGCCAATGTAGATTTTCCCAGCTTTCTCTGCTCTAACCAAATCACCGATCCTCACGTCCATTGGGGTGATTGTCCCGCCCTTACGCTTTCTGACCCCCGACTTATCTGGGACTTCAAAGTGCAATTGACGGCGGAAAAATCCGTACTCTTTCCCCCGCTTTACTGCGCCAGGACGGGTGATAGTTTTAAACGGGGAAGGGGTCACAGTAACGCTACCTTTGTGGGTATAACCATGGGAATTAGAGCCAGTAAACGGGACATACTTGATGAAATACCCGCAAGCCAGCGTTACCCCATCAACTGCATGAGTTTCCGGTTTGGCTATGGACTTGTTAACCTTATCCTTCTCTAACCCCAGTTGGGTTCTGAGTTGGGATGTACCGTTCCCATCCTTTTGCCAACCTTCGCGGACATAGACAGGGGCGATTTTTTCCATCTGGGATATTGCCCAATCCTGACCCACCATCACCGGAGAGAAGCCCTTGCCAGACTTGGCACGTTTGCGTTGGGAAAGATCTATGTCGGCTCTAACCCGTTCATAGCCAATCGCAGTTACCGGAAATATCGTCGCCAACTCTTTGACTACCCTTAACTCCAGTTGCCGTGAGGCTTTAATAGATGGGGGTAGTTTGCACCGCTTGCGATTGTCAAAGCGGCACTGCCGATGGTTACGTTGTTTGAATGGGACATCCCGGTTAATCCGTCGCCCCCGGCGAGACCGTCGCAGCATAGCGCGGGTTTCCATCCGTTTCTTCACCCGCCCAAACGGAAGGATGAGATGCAGTTGCGCCAACGTACATTTAGCAGACTGGACACCGACACCACTGTAGGACTTGCCAGGATCGACTCCTACCGCAACCGGCTGGAATTCCTCCGCCGATGGTGGTGCGCAGAGTTGGACGTAATAAACTCCCAAGTCTGACCACTTCCCCACGGCTTTACCTTCTTTGACCCACCGTCTCGCCCTAGAGGGTTTGGTAGGCATTAGCGGTTTTCCTTCTTTGCTAACTACCGGAACACGATTCATAGATATAATCCACTCGTGTAATGTTTACGTCTCTTAAGGCATTGGTAAGGGTGTGTCCTGGACTTACCCAGTTCTCAGAGATTCCTGAACCTACAGCGATCCAAACTAGAGAAGCGTTCGGAAGTGGTTATCCCCTACCAACTCATGCCCTATTCATGACTTCCTGACAGGTTATCTCTGTCAATCCCCGTCTTCACGAAGTAAGGCGGGGTTCATGAATCCAGTCAGCTTTAGCTGACTTAAGCTTTTAGCCCGGAGTTTGAACTCCGGGCGTGGGGCGTCGGGCGGTTAATCAAGCTAATTTAGAATGGTGAAAGATCCCAGTCTAACTTAAGCGGCTGGTTCAAGCTGAACTTTGACCACTTTGTTCTTTTCTTGTTCCGTCTTCGGCAACGTCAGATTCAAAATACCATCTTTGTATTCAGCTTTCACATTCGTATGCTGAATCCGGGCTGGTAACGGAATGAGTCGCTCAAATCTGCCGTAACGGAATTCACTCTTGGTTTCACCCTGATCTTCGCTGTTCCGCTCAAACTTGCGTTCACCACTGATAGAAACAGCCTTTTCAGTGGCTTGTATGTCGATATCTTTAGCTTCCATTCCAGGAATTTCTAGCTTCAGATGAATAGCTTCTGGAGTTTCTTGCATCTCCGCTAGCGGAACCGTTGAGAAGTATTCCTGCTTTTGCTCACCAGAATAGGGTGCTAAAGCATCCTCAAATAAGCGAGCGATTTGGTGTTGCAGGGATTCAGTTTCACGCCGAGGATTCCAATAAACGAGTGCCATAGTTTTATCTCTCCGAGAATAGGTTGTCTGGGGAAGTGATGGAGCATTACCATCTATCCCTTGATTCCCATAGTAAGCAAACAAACAACACTGTAAATTCGGTTTTAACGACTAATTTACTAATGATTACCGTCCTAAAATATTGGAGTCATCAAAGAGTACGGTTTACTCGACCGAATGGTTACAGGAAACCCGATTCGTAGTTGCACTGTCTTCGCTTCTGGCACGCTTCGTGCCTACTACGAACCCAGCTTAATTCAGTGACATTCATCTTAAATCCCAGTCGCATTCTCTTCCACTGCTTCTATACCTGCCCAAACCCGGATAGGTGTATCGAAGCTGTAAACAACACCAGCGTTGCGTTTTTTGATCGTGCCGCCGCCTTCAGATTTGAGCCAGTTACGGGCTTCCTCTAATGTCCAAAAATACTTGGCTCGATGGTTAAATCCATCTAATTTGTTGTTTTGTGCAAAATACGGTTTCTTTGCCATCTGGTGATTCAGTTTTTGATGATACTATAGTAGTCAGTATACAAATAATTAGATTACAGCTACTCACCCGGCAACAATTAGCGATATGACATCTCCGTTTCCTGGCATGAATCCCTATCTGGAAAATCCAGAATTATGGTCTGAGGTGCATAGCCGTCTAATTGTCGCGATCGCGGATGAGATTGCACCCCCGTTACTTCCTACCTATTATGTAGCCATTGAAAAGCGTGTCTACAGTAGCACTCCTGAGGATACTATCCTGATTGGTATTCCCGATGTTTCCGTTGTCTCTTCAGAGGTAGAGGCGTCTCCAGAATTCGCCACGCGCAACAGGGCTACTGCTACCTTGTCGAAGCCTGATCAACCGCAAACCGTAACGATTCCCTTGGCGGAGGAGGTAGAAGAACGCTATTTAGAGATTCGAGACACTAAAACGGGAAAAGTTGTCACCACAATTGAACTACTCTCACCTAAGAATAAACGAGCAGGTGAGGGGAGGGAAGCATATCTACGCAAACGCCAGAAAATTTTAACCTGTTCCACCCACTTGGTAGAAATTGATTTACTTCGCAGTGGAAAAGCGATGCCGATGCAAGGGGTAGCTGAGTTAAAAGACTATCGGATTCTGATTAGTCGCAGCGATTTAAGACCTCATGCCCAGCTTTATGCCTTTAATTTAACCGATGCGATTCCTAAAGTCGAGTTACCGTTACAGGGAGAAGAGAATAGTCCGATTCTGGATTTAAAACTCATTCTCGATGGCGTTTATCAGCGTGCAGGGTATCACTTCCGCATTGATTATCATCAGTCGCTTACTCCTGCTGTTTCTTCTGAGGTAGCGGCTTGGCTGAATACGCTGCTAGTTGAACAGGGATTACGGTAACACTGATTTCTCGGATTTATTTGAGTGTTGGGGGTGGGGATGTGAGATGTTAGTCACACTGATTTCACGGAGGTTTTAGTTCTCACTGGACAAGATAATTTTACTGTTCCCTGTTCGCTTACTGTAGTTGTTCAATTGCCGCATTAGCGTGTAATCTGACACTCAATTGAGGATCATTCTGGAGTTGTACTAAAGTTTCCATGGCGTCAGCAACTCCTAATTGTCCCCAACTGTAGGCTAACGCCTGTTTAATTGCGGTTGTTTCAACACTGGGATGTCCCGACTCAAAGAAATCCAGCAAGATTTTAGCGGCTTGGTATTTCAGATTCGGCGTTTCAATCCGCCCAAAAACGCGCACGATTTCTAATATAGAGTCTTCGGCTATGGTGGATAAGGCTTGGTGTAAATACTCCAATGTTGTCGCCGTTTCGATCCGCGCCAATACCTGAATGACAGTAAGTTGTAGGGGAACAGGAGTTAAAGGCGATCGCAAAACTGGAAATAACGCCTCGGCTGCTTCATCTGTACCGATTCTACCGATCGCGATCGCGGCTTGCTGGCAGACCTCTAAATTTAAATCATACAGCAGGGGTTGCAAATAGGGTAATGTCTCGAATTCTGTCTGTGAGGAGGTGCTTAAGCCTAACCCGATCACCGCTTCTTTACGCACAGACGCGGCATAATCTTTTAATGCCACCAAGAAAACGGATACAATGCGATCGTCATGGAAACTGCTCAGGGCAGCAATGGCAGTGACGCGCACCTGTTCATCTGGATCATGGACGACGCTTAATAAGGGATCAATCACCTCTGCACAATGCATTTGAGCTAAGGCGCGAGTGGCGAAAAGACGAGATTCCGGTTTCACCAACAAATCAGTTAACGCCTCAACCGCCGAGTGTCCGATCGCGGCTAATGCACTTGATGCGATCGCACTTAACTCTTCATCTTCACTGTGATCGAGTAATTTCACCAATGTCCGAATCACCTCAGGCGTATTAAATCCCCCCAAAATCCGCCCCGCAAACCACCGTTGCTCTAAATCCGCCTCCTCATCTTCCAAAATCTCGATCAACGGTTCTACAATCCTCTCTCCCCATTGTGGCAAAACCTTGGCAATATCCCAACGCGCCTGAAAATCTCCCTGTTCCAAAACCGTTAACGCCATCGCCAATCCTAGGGGCAATTCCGTGGTTTCTGGATTGGAATGATTTCGGCTGCGCTCATCCAACGGTAATTGCTGCAAACATTGAGTGACTGACAACCAATCCCCTTGCTCTGTGGCAACTGTGGCTTGTTTAAGAAGTTTGTCCATTGTTTGATCACTTGCATCGTTACCCAGACTGAATGGTGTGCCACTTCAGCCTCACTCTTCCTATCGTTTCATAGAATCGATGATTTATAAACATTTAATTCATAAATTGCATTTATATGATGCAGTTTGTTCAAATTCAACTTAAAAGCGTATCCAAATATACAATTTAGCACTTGAACCTTGCTTACCTTACTGAAATTAAGAGGGGAAATTTTAGTAGAACCGAAAACCGTAAAAATCCATCAAAATAGCGCTATGACTACAACAAAAGACGTATCCAAAAAAATAAACAAAGTGGAAAAAGCCAAAGCCGAGAAAGATGGGCTAGACATTAAACATGAACTGGAAAGCTTAATCGAAGTTGGCTGGGAAAACGTTGATAAAACCGACTTAGAACTTCGCCTCAAGTGGTTGGGTGTCTTTTTCCGTCCAGTAACTCCCGGCAAATTCATGTTGCGCTTACGCACACCCAATGGTTATCTGGACAGTGAGAAAATGCGGGTTCTTGCCAGTATTGTGCAGCGTTATGGTGATGATGGTAGCGCCGATATTACTACTCGCCAAAATATTCAACTGCGAGGCGTCCGTTTAGAAGATATTCCAGAAATTTTCCGTCAACTGCAATCCATTAATATGACCAGTGTGCAGACGGGAATGGATAATGTGCGGAATTTAACCGGATCACCCGTCGCTGGAATTGATGCAGACGAAATCATTGACACCCGTGACATGGTGCAAAAATTGCAGGACATGATTACCAATAACGGGGAAGGAAATTATGCGTTTACAAATCTTCCGCGTAAATTCAATATTGCCATTGAAGGAGGACGAGACAACTCCATTCACGCCGAAATTAATGATATTGCCTTTGTCCCTGCCTATCGGGATGGAGAATTAGGCTTCAATATTTTAGTCGGCGGTTATTTATCAGCCCAGCGTTGTGTGGAAGCGATTCCCTTAAATGCCTGGGTTCCGGCAAATGAAGCAGATGTGATTAACTTGAGTGGCGCGATTCTTACCGTTTATACTCAGAACGGATTAAAAGAGGGATTACGAAAAAGCCGCCAAAAAGCCCGGATGATGTGGTTGATTGATAAATGGGGCGTAGACAAATTCCGGGCGGAAGTCGAAAAAACATTCGGGAAAGAACTTCTCCCGGCTGCGCCTGAGGATGAGATTACCCAAGAGAAAAAAGATTACATTGGGGTTTATCCGCAAAAGCAACCAGGGTACAGTTATGTTGGCTTACTGGTTCCCGTGGGGCGCTTGTCAGCCGATACCATGTTTGAGTTAGCCCGATTAGCTGATGTTTATGGGAATGGTGAAATTCGCTTAACCGTTGAACAAAATTTAATTATTCCCTACATTGCCAATGAAAAAATCGAAGCGTTTCTGAGTGAACCGTTACTCCAGCAGTTTCCGATTCATCCCTCTACGCTTACCCGTTCATTGGTGTCTTGTACGGGGAATCGCTATTGCAATTTTGCCATCATAGAAACCAAGCAACGGGCATTAAAACTGGCGCAAGAACTGGATCAAGAATTAGACATTCCCGAACGAGTGCGGATACACTGGACTGGATGTCCCAACTCCTGTGGACAACCTCAAGTTGCCGATATTGGGTTAATGGGTACGAAAGTTCGTAAAGATGGCAAGCCTGTCGAAGGGGTAAATCTTTATACTGGGGGAAAAGTCGGCAAAGATGCTCAACTCGGAGACTTATTGGAAAAAGGAATTGCCTGCGATGACCTAAAACCGATTCTGCGGAATCTATTAATTGAAAACTTTGATGCTAAAGTTAAGGATGGAGTTGTTATAGAACCGGAGCCGGAAACTCAGGAGAATGTTCCAGAGGATACTCAACCTTCATCTGAGACAGAAACCAACGGTGATCAAGCTCAAACCAAGCTATTTTTCGCGGAATCTTGGAAACAGGTTGACGCTAATTCTCAGGAATTTATCCTGGATATGGCTGAAAGCCAAGGCATTGAAATCGACAGTAGTTGTCGTGCTGGTACTTGCGGGACTTGTACTAAAAAATTATTAAAAGGTCAAGTGAAGTATGACGAAGAGTATAGTGCCTTGGAAGATTTAGAGGAGGGCATGGTTTTGACCTGTTGTGCTGTGCCGGAAGGACAAGTGGTGATTGATGCTTAAGGCGTTTGTCTTATGTCATTGGTTTGTCCAATAATTCGGACATTGGATTGGGGCGGGTTTAGCGAAATTCGGGTGAAGTCAAAAAAGATAGTAGTGAAACCCGCCCCTACATTCGGATAACCCTGTTTCACCCTTCATCCGTGTTTCGCTCTGTCTCCGATTGACTAAATAAGTCAACCCAATTATTTTATTTTTTCGCCCAAAAATTGATAAGGATTGGTATAATGATTTGAGTCTCCTGAATACAACTTAAAATACATAACGCCTGAGCCTAACCACAAAACTAAAAAGATTAACGTCATCAGGGAAGCCCAGGAAAAAAGCTTAGGTTTCCGGCTGGTGGTTAATAATTTATGGGGTAATGGTGAAAGTTCTAACGGTGTACGACTTGGGGGAGTATTTAGGGCAACTTCGGTGCCTTGGACAGTAATTAATTTCAGCTTATGTAGCTCTGTAAGCGCGGCGTAAACTTCGCTCAAGCTAACTGAATGTTCGAGGAATTCTGCTGTCCAAGCCTGAAAGTCATGCCAGTTAAAATTTATTTTTTGATTGGTTTGAGTATGAAACCGAATCCAGTGATAGAGTAAACTCTCGCAGGGGGAAAGCTTCGTCTTGATCATTACCAAAACTCCAAATTTTCTATACGTTTGAGCATTGTATGGAGGTGATATTGGCTGAACAACTTAGCTAGAGGAGGCTATCCTTTCGCTGGAAGTGGCTACAGCACTAACAGATATTCTCCATGTTCCGGAATCCAAGTCAGCCATTCATGATCCGAGACTTGGGAGAGTATCAGCGCCTCATAGTGGGCAAACGGATTGGGGAGTTCCTCTAATCTCAGCCACATTCCGGGTTGCAGATAGCGAAAAATTGCACTAGCCGAGAGATTGGCTGGAGGGGGTTGCGGTTGTGGATTTTGCATATCTGTGCCGTCTGATTCTCGATTCTCTTCTTGTATCAGAATATACTAAAATTAAAATCTGTATCAAATAATACATAAAAATTAATTGTAGATTTGTTAACTAATCCTCACAGAGGTTACTCAATGGCGAAGTCGTTGCATCTTTGTTCAGGATTCACGAACGGTTCTCTGTCAATCTGCTATCGTCCTAAACCGTTATCGTCATAGTCCAATCGTCCTATTTTTCATCCCCCATTATGAGTATTATTTTCAGAGAACTGTTAAAGAAAGTGGGTAGCGGTAGCCATACTCACAAAGATTTAACTCGTGAAGAAGCCGCCAACGCCACAGAAATGATCTTGAATGAAGACGCGACTCCGGCTCAAATTGGGGCGTTTTTAATTGCCCATCGGATTAAGCGCCCCACGAGTGAGGAACTTGCGGGAATGTTGGATGCGTATGATCAATTAGGTTGCACAGTACCCCGCTTATCCGGTGATCCGATAGTCACGGTAATGGGGACACCTTACGACGGGCGATCGCGAACCGCCCCAGTTACTCTATTAACGGCGCTGATGCTGGCGGCTTCAGGGGTTCCGGTAATCCAACATGGCGGCGACTGTATGGCAACAAAATATGGCATTCCTTTGGTAGAAATTTGGCAAGGATTGGGCATCGATTTTACCCGATTGAGTCTTACCCAAGTGCATCAGAGTTTAGAAACAACTCGCTTTGGGTTTATCTACACCCCTAACCATTTTCCGGCGACTCAAGGTTTGGTGAATTATCGGGATCAGATTGGCAAGCGTCCCCCCTTTGCCACGATTGAATTAATTTGGCTTCCTTATGCTGGAAACGTGCATTTAGTGGCTGGGTTTGTCCATCCCCCAACAGAAGAATTTATGCAGGGAACATTGGGATTACGAGGCGTCAACAATTACACCTTAATCAAGGGGTTAGAGGGAAGTTGCGATTTGCCCCGTGAACGGACGGCGATTATTTCGACACATAAACCTGGAGATAGCGAACCCTATCAACGCCTGAAACTTCACCCTAGGGATTATGGTTTTGAAGGAAAGGAGGTTCCTTTAGAGTCAAAGGAACAATTATTGGTACAAATTAAACAAGTTTTAGCGGGAAAATCTTCAGAATTTCAAAAATCCGTGATTTGGAATGGTGGGTTTTATCTCTGGCGGTGTGGGGTTTGCCCGACGTTAGAAGATGGATTAAGCAAAGCGGAGTCTTTGTTAACTACAGGCGCACTTCAGCAGCAATTAATGGAGATTAAATCGACTGTTCGAGGTTGAAAGAGGAAAAAGGGTTGTCCTCACCCAAGTTTGACAGCCTGTCTTTTGACAAGGGTTGGCTGCTCCCTCAAGATCAACAGCAGCATAGTATCAGCTTTACTCTCCCATGTCCAAAACCTCTGCTCACCACCACAAGCCTCAAGTTTTTGCCATCGGCATTGCCCCATTGGGAATCGTATCGATTGGTATAGTCCCGATGGGGGTAATTTCAATAGGGTTCGTTCCCATGGGAGTCTTTTCTCTCGGTTCTGTCGCCATGGGAGTCTTATCGGCTGGGCTAGTTTCTATGGGGACGGTAGCTGTTGGTTTTCAGACGATGGGATTAGTGAGTATCGGTTCAATGGGTATGGGAAATATTCGTATTCCTATCGGCGCTGAAGAATCCCCCTCTCATCCCCACAACCCTTCTCTTCCCACGCCGAACCAACCTCATCATGATTCTCACTAAGTTGGCATTACACAGACAGATCCCCGACAACTCCTACGAAGTCGGGGATCTTGCTGAGAAGACTGTACCTCATCAACCACCAAATCGGCTGTAAGTACCTGGACATAAATTCTATACACTGTGCTAAGAAATGTTTTCATGCCTCAAACCCTTACTGTTGCCTGTTGCCTAATCTCAACCGTTAACTTTAATGAAACTCCACCTACTTATCGGTGAAACGGGATTAAAAATAGCGGCAAACATGATAATAAAAACCAGATGAATAAATATAGATAGGTCTGGTTAGGTAAATGGATTTCAGCTAAGAGCGCTTCTATGCGTTCCTGAAGACGATTTTTAGGTGCACTGCAGCTAAAAGCGGCACAAACACTTTCAGAATGCATCAGCGGTGTACTGACAACCGTCAACAGGGATTCCGCTAACAGTAAAAAATCAACCCGTTGTGCTGCCCATTGATCGGCTCTGATTTCTCGTAACAGTAATAGTTCCTGCCATAGCGCTTCTGTATGGGTTAATCCATAAGAAAATCGCCGCATCCAGCCCAACCAAAAGAACCAAAAGGTATCTCGATAATAAAAATGTCCGTCTTCATGGGTAAGAACCGCTTGCAAATGATCCGCATCAAGCGTCTCCAGCAACCCTTGACTCACCACCAGTTCCGAGTGCCAAAATCCGACTTGAGCGCTAAACACTAAGGGTGTGTTGAGAATGCGGATTAGTCTGCCATGAAGGGTTTGCTGGGGATAGGTGCGAACCTGTTGCCAAGAACGCCATCCGGCAAACGCCAGTTTCAGCCCTGAGACTCCCACATATCCCAAGAACGTGCCAGCTAATCCATAACTGAACCAACCCTCCCAGCGCCAAACCATTTGCCCTTGGGGTCCCATGCAGACAATAGAGATGGCTGTCATGATCAGTAGCAATGGCGGAAATAAGAACGTGCTTAAGGCATTTTGCCAGCGTTGCTGATAACTACCGACTGTTCCTGACCAACTGATTCGGGTGAACCAAGCTACGGCTAAGGCACTCAGAATTAGGATGAGATGGATCATTGCTGCTCCCTCGCTTCGCGGATGGCTTGCAAACGCTGGGCGATCGCGTCGAGTTGTTCTAGACTAGCTTGGTCGAGACTGTCGGCAAAGGCGGCGATGATATCAGGATTTCCTACGGCTAAGAATCTCTGTAACTGATCATGGGCTTGCAGAATCTGCGCCTGTTCCGGCGAGAGCAAGGGTTGCCAACGAAATGCCCGATCTTGGCGATCGCACCTTAGCCAGCCTTTTTGGGTGAGACGGCGCAATACCGTGGTTACGGAAGCATAGGCTAACTCTCGGTCTGGGTCAGCCAAAATTCGTTCGTGGACATCTTTAGTGGTAGCCGAACCGAGTTGCCAGATAATCTCTAAGATTTCTGCCTCTAATGGACCAAGGGAGAGTTGTTTGGGGCGGTAACTGGGCATGGGAACCATAATTATGCCGTTAAAATCAGGAAACTGGATACTCAGTTTACCTGAATTTGACCTCAAACGCTGATTTTATGTCGGGTGGGCAAACCTTACAGAACCACGTCCCAATCATCAAGCTTCTGACTTCTGCTGTAGCGATTAACTTCGCCAATCTGCCAACTGAGTCACGAGAAAATAGCGAACATGATCGGTAAATGTGAGACCAAAATCGTTTGTCCCATGACCCATACCCGGAACAACATAACAATCACTATTCGGAAACCGTTTGGCACAAGCCTTAGCATCGGCGACATTAACCATGCGATCGCGCTTCCCCACCAAAAAGCGAATCCGACGATGAGAGTCTACTCGATCCGCATAGGTCATGGGGTTACAAGCTTGACCAAACTGATCCGGATGTTTGAGAGAATTCGCGATTCGCAATAGAGGAACCCAACTCGGAAGATCCGGTTGAACTTTGCCCAGCAGCACTTCTGCTAACCTCCCTAGAGGCGATGCAGCCAGTTCTGGCAAAATAAAGCCCCCCAGCTTTTGGCAAAGGTTTGCAGGTTAGCATGACCGATCGCACCCAGTAATCGTTCTCCCATCCCATCTGTAGTAAAGGCAAATGCACTAAATAAAACGCCCATACTGACGCCAAATAGCGCCAACCGAGGATCAGTGAGATGATAGCGATCGCGACAAAAATTCCGCACTAAGCCAATATCCCGCGCTGTGACACTGAACATCCGCAGCATTAGTTGAGTATCAAAGGAAATACCGCGATCCAGAAGCGGTTTAATTTCAACCTGCGCCACCCCGGAAAACGTCCGCACGAAACTGCGTTCACCTGCTAGAGGGGTGTCAAATAATGCCACAGCAATCCCCATTTGGGTCAGCGTTGGCACAATAAAAGCATTCCAGCCATAAGGCGCACACATCCCTTGAATGCCAATCACCAACGGTGTCTGATCGCCAGGTCGATCCTGTGGCAAAAAGACAGCTACGGGGAAACTACTCAGCCGTTCATCGATATCGGTGATTCCGGTAAAGTGAAACGGTTCGTGGAACCAATAACGCTGACCTGTAACTCCCTCAAAGGCGATCGAGTCACAACCGTAAACAGGCATAGGCGATTCGTGTCATTGGGGATTTTAGGGTTCATGGTTCATGGCAATCAACAATGAACCATGAACAATCGAGAGCGTTTTAATATCCTAACTATTTTTTGATCGAAAATGTTCGTTTTTTCTTCATCAGCAATGCGGCTAAACCAAAGATGGTTAATGCCGAGTTATACTCTTGCGTTTCATCGTAACTGAAAGACCCTTGAGCCGAATATCCCTCTTGTCCAGTCCAGTCGAGTTCAAAGGTAATAGCCTGGGCAGAAACAGCCGCTATTGTCAGCAAACTCAGTACCGCACTAGAAGCAGCAATTGTAATTTTTGACAGAGACCAGTCATAGCAAAATCATTATGTCCAAAGGTTGCTCAAGTATACGTTACCGTTCTTAATGTCTGTCAAACTTACATTAAGTGGCTCTGCACAATAAATGTAAACGGTGAGGCTCGTCATTTATCATTATGTGCTGGGCGAGGGTTTAAAGTAAATTCACATAACGTAACCTAGTTAAACATTATCGGCTTTTAGGGTCTATGCTCCCTCAGCGATCACGTCTCTTAACCCTTCACCATCAAGTTTGACAACCTGTCTTTTGACTTAAACTGTAACCCCAACCAAAATAACAGACACTGTTTACATACGTTGCGTTAACGAGAGGTTGATTCAGTGAAAAGAGATCACCGTCGATTCAGTTGGGTCATAATGGGAATTATCTGGATGTGTCCGATAAGCGTGAATGCACAAACCTTGCCAAGGATAAACCAAAAACCCTTCTTACCCATTCCCGATACAATCTCACAAACGTGGGAAATTCAATCGGAAACCAAACCAGCGAATGTAGATTTCTCTAGGGAAATTGATCCGATCATAGATCGACAACAGGCAAATTATGATCGATGGGACAAACATTCATTGACTCCCCAACATGAGCAAGAGGCTCAGGTTAACCCGCTTGGTGTTCTAGACTTGCCGGAAAAAACTTCAACGGCTCTGAGCTATCCCATTTCCTTCGATGAGATATCAACCGGACAATCCACTCCTGAAGTTCTAACTCCGTTGCCAATCTTTAATTTAGACGATCAAAACATCCAACTTGCCGATAGCAATAATCAAGCTATACCCTTTCGATGGACTTCAGGACGACCCGATGGACATGCTCCTATTGGCGTAATGGGTGATCATACCCACAGTGCCGGAGAATGGATGTTCTCCTACCGCTATCGGTTTATGGATATGGACGGTAATCGGGAGGGTACAGATAACCTCAGCGATGCCGAGGTTTTGCAACAGTTTCCCGTGACTCCGGTACGCATGACCATGCAAATGCACGCATTGGGGGTGATGTATGCACCAACCAATGACCTGACGTTGATGGCGATGGTACCTTATGTGTTCAAAGAAATGGATCATGTTACTCGTCGCGGCGTGCGCTTTACTACCAATTCAGAAGGCTTCGGTGATATCAAACTCACAGCACTTTACAAAGTCCTAGATCAAAGCCAACAGCGCTTGCACTTGAATATCGGCATGAGTTTCCCCACAGGCTCAATTGAGGAGCGAGACAATACCCCAGCAGGTGATGACCAGATTTTACCCTATCCCATGCAGATCGGTTCTGGCACTTTTGACTTACTACCTGGTATTACTTACTTAGGTCAGAGTAACAATTGGTCTTGGGGCAGCCAAGCGATCGCGACGCTGCGCTTGGGTGAAAATAGTAATGATTATCGACTCGGTAATCAACTGATGCTCACGGGTTGGACGGCTTATAAGTGGACAGATTGGCTGAGTACCTCAATTCGTCTCAATGGTCAGACGTGGGGAAATCTTGATGGATCTGACTCTCGTCTGAATCCGATGATGATTCCCACTGCTGATCCAGATAGACGAGGTGGCACTCAGTTAAATTTAGGCTTTGGTGTTAATCTCTATGCTCCCAGTGGTAATCTTCAGGGAAGTCGGTTAGCAATTGAGTTTGAATTACCTCTTTATCGTTCTCTGGATGGCCCGCAGCTTGAAACGGATTGGCGGTTGACGGCTGGTTTGCAAGCCGTTTTTTAGGGGTGCATGGTGCATGGTTCATGGTTCATGGTTTATAGCAATCAACAATGAACCATCAACAATCAACGTATCCTTAACATTCCGTAATTTTTCTTAAACTAAAAGATAGCATCCTATTTTCCGCTAACGACTATGCTGCTGCAATCTAACCAACGGACGAAACTAGACGATACCGACGATACCCTGTTTTACTCCTTCCCTCGCTTTGTCACCCATGTTGATGCTGGGTTTCTGGATCAACTTACTCAACTCTATAGAGAACGCCTGCAACCCCATACTCGCATCCTGGATATGATGAGTAGTCATGTATCCCACTTGCCCGATGACATGGAATTCGCCCATGTTGAGGGACACGGGATGAATGAACAGGAACTGGCACGCAATCCCCAATTAAACCATTACTTTGTCCACAATCTGAATAAAAATCCTCAGTTACCTTTGCCAGACCAAGAGTTTGATGCGGTTCTCAACTGTGTCTCGATTCAGTACCTCCAATACCCTGATGCCGTGTTTCAGGAGATTCACCGCATCCTCAAACCTGGCGGTATCGCCATTATCAGCTTTTCTAACCGCATGTTCTTCCAAAAAGCGATCGCGGCATGGCGAGACGGAACTGAAGCCAGTCGTGTGCAACTTGTCAAGCGTTATTTTCAGTCGGTACCCGGATTTAGTTCCCCAGAAGTGATTGCCCGTTCTTCTCCGGTTCCCAGTTTGTTTCAGATGCTAGGGGTTGGTGGGGGTGATCCCTTCTATGCTGTCATCGCCCAACGTCAAGACAATAAACAGAGGGAAGGGGGTTAGGTTTGAGGTTGATTTTTCCAAGCCAGATGGGAAGAAACCGGGTTAACTCAGAAGTATCCCGAATACACCGACTATCAGCAGCGAGTCAAAAAACTGATTCCTGGTTTATACTAAAGGGTTGTGTTATCACGGTCAAAGCTGACTTCCCATCCCGGCTAACCCTATTCGCCTAGCGAGAGGAAAACACTTGACAGATGGGGGTTCCAGCCTATCAAGTCTGTTGGCTTTCATAATGAATGACTCAGCCAGTCATAAAATTGACCTATATGATGCAACAAAACTTGATGTTCAGGATACAATAGCCTGTGGTGTGAGTAAGTAAAAATAACTATTTAACGAATGCTAAATCGTTCATCTAGTGTAGTCTGTCCACCAAACCCGAATCGGGAAGCTGCAACCGAGAGCGATCGCGGGATGGTAACCAGCACGAGTGACCAACGCCTGATAAAATTAATGAAGTCGATTTACCAGGCTGATCAGCAAGTCAAGTATCTACATTTGCAAGCAGAAGTAGATTCACTATTGCAGCAGCTCCAAATCCTCCAAAAACAACGGTTGGCTGCGGCGCAATCCGACGCCAATAATTAAGGGGAACAGTAGTGTTTGGTTTGATTCATGCTGTTTTTGCACCCCAGAACTCATTCTTGGGGTGCTAAGTTTTGCCAACTCTGACGGATAAGCACAAGGAGATACCCTTCTCTCTGCCAGTAATGGACGGCTAGGCAGTGTTTTTTTTGCCTGACTATCCGCAATTCATCAACATCTCATGTATTAAATTCTTTCATGACTATATCGACAATCAAAGAACAAAGTCCTGATTACTCATTGACAAGGGTTACAACGACCTTACGGTTAAGAGACATTTTGCGAACGTTACCGCGTGAAGTGTTTGTGAAAAACCGTCGCAAAGCCTGGACAGTGGTTCTGGTGAGTATTGTAATGGTAAGTCTAGGCTATGGGGGTTTAGCGATCGCGCCCTGGTTTTGTTTACCGCTATTATGGATTTTCACTGGTACAGCATTGACTGGCTTTTTTGTGATCGGTCATGATTGTGGTCATCGTTCCTTTGCCAATCGCCGTTGGGTGAATGATTTGGTGGGACACCTGGCATTTTTACCTTTACTTTATCCCTTTCATAGCTGGCGCATTCTCCATAACCACCATCACGCCCACACGAATAAGCTTGGCGAAGATAATGCATGGCAGCCTTTTACTATAGAGTATTATGCCAGCCACCCTATTTTAGTTAAGTTGTTTTACCAACTAACACGAGGTCGATTGTGGTGGATTGGTTCGATGTTCCACTGGGCATTACTGCATTTTAACTGGGGTAATTTCCAGGGAAAACAGCGTTCTCAAGTCAAGTTTTCCGCGTTGTTGGTTATCGGTTTTGCTGCTGTTGCATTTCCCTTACTCTTTGCCACAGTAGGTGTATGGGGAGTCGTCAAATTCTGGCTACTTCCCTGGGTTGTTTACCATTTCTGGATGAGTACGTTTACCATTGTTCACCATACAGCACCCGATATTCCCTTTACCCCAGAACCAGAGTGGAATGAAGCTGAGGCTCAATTATTTGGTTCGGTTCATTGTGATTATCCCCGTTGGATAGAGTTTCTCTGCCACGATATTAATGTTCACATTCCCCATCACGTTTCCAGTGCGATTCCGTCCTATAATTTGCGGTTAGCGCATCGGATTCTTAAGGAAAATTGGGGAGATGAATTGCGCGAATGCCGTTTTTCTTGGTCGTTGATGAAACAGATTACCGACCAATGTCACCTCTATAGTCAACAGGAGTGCTATCAGTCGTTTAAAGACTATCGACAAGCCATGGCTGGAGACAAATAATCCGGTATTGTCACGGTAATGTGAATTAGATGAGATCCCCGATTTCTTGAAGAAGTCGGGGTTTTTGGGATTTAGTTACAATATTAGCGATCGCTAGCCATCAGCAAGGTCGTCATGAGTCAACTGCAAGCCAAACTACCAACCGATACCTGGGTCAATGCGACTTGGGACGAATACCTTCAGGCAATCAGTGATCCAGCTTATGAAAAAGCGAAAGGCTACTACTATAACGGATGCATGAGGCTAGAGATGTCTCCACTTGGTAACCCCCATTCCCGCGACCATTTCATTGTTATTGCTGCGATTGCCCTCTTTGCCAGTATTCGAGACATTGACATTGATGGTCATGATAACTGCACGTATCGTAAGACAGGCTGTGAGGAAGCCCAACCGGATGTCTCGTTTTATGTCGGTGATAAGGCGGAAACAGTACCTTGGGAAGCGACGATTATCAATCTCGATACCTACCCACCCCCGGATTTAGTTATTGAAGTTGCCTATTCTTCTTTAGCCGATGACAAAGGAGAGAAACGTCTCCTCTACGAATCCTTGGGAGTTCGGGAGTATTGGATTATTGATGTAAAAAATGTTCAGGTTATCGCCTTTGAGATTCAAAATGGCGGGAGTCGGCGAATTTACCAGTCTCAGGTGTTTCCTGGTTTAGAGATTGCTCTATTGGAAGAAGCCTTTCGGCGTAGTCGGCAAATGAATCATGGTAAAGTGAGCGCTTGGTTGTTGTCCCAGTTTCAAGCTTGAGTAAGCCCATGTTACCAGCCGCCAAGAACTCAAGTTCTTGGCTTATAGCTCAAGTCGGTTAAAACCGACTAATTATTTTTATCCAGTAAACTGTTTAGACTTTATATTTCTGTGTAAAGTCAATCAAGACGTTGAAATAAGTTCAGCAATAATTTATTTAGGGCGATCGCGCACGGCTGTACCATTGCTGTACTGGCGTGGCACACCTTATTTGATGAATTAACTATTAGCCCGGAAACTGTAGGGGCGCAAAGACTTGCGCCCGGTTTAACCCTTCGACTTCGCTCAGGGTTAAACGTCAAATCTAATCCACAATTTTAGCTGTGTCACACCAGTAGGAAACCCAACAGAGCAAGTTACCCAAATTACCACCCTGCAACCACCACTAAATTTAAACGCCGTCTAGGAAAAATTTCAGATAGCAAAAGCAGGGTATCAATCCAAGTCATGAAGTTTTTGGAAATGTTACTCTAGGGTTACATAGCAATCGTTGAGGGACATAGCCGTGAGCCAAGTTGTCAAGCTAGAACTGAGTGATGAAGTATATGCAGCCTTGAAGCGACAAGCTGACAGCGTGGGTGTTTCTCTATCCGAGTGGATCGCGATCGCTCTGGAATTACAAAGTGGTTTACCCAGTCACCAGAAAACTGACGTTGAGAACAAAGCCACACCTCAAGAGTTCTCCAACTCCAGCTATTCTGAAACGGCTGATGTATGCTATCTGACAGGATTTGACAATAGAGGCGTTGATGCTGATTTGGTTGGTTTATAGCCGAGATATCGCCAAATAATACCCTAAGCTGAGTGCGATCGCTTAAGCTGAAAGTAAGAGATTTCCATCTCAAGAAAGGCTATTCTAAAGAAAGAGAACTCAGGTAATCGCCATGAATAAGCTGCGGTGGATCGTTGGTTTAGGTGCAGTTGCTCTGCTCGTCAGTAGCTGCACCCGTCAAAATAACCAAGTCAGTCAAACCCCACAACCTGAACCGTCTGTAGCAACAGCCCCGACACAACCTGAAGCTGCAATCGGCAACAATCCTAGCAAAACTGTAGTTCCTCCACCGCCAGCCGGACTGATTCCGTCGAGTCGATTGATTGAGATACCTGTTGCTAAAGCGCGTCAAGATCCGTTTAGTACGGTTAAGGTTGCACCGAATCAACAATCGACTCCGAAAAGCACAACTCCACCGACTCAGCCTCAACCCGCCAAAACGCAGCCCTCCCAGCCTAAAGCGTCTGAAACTCCAGCCAAAACTCAACCTTCTCCAACTTCAGAACCTAAAAACCAACCCTCCCCGACTCAATCCTCTGCCACTCCCACCGCCAAAGAAAAATCACCTGAAACCCCAGCCCCTAAAACTCAAGCACCCAAGCCTCAAACGTCTCCAGCGCCTAGCGAGATAACCGTTATTGAGGAAACGCCTCCCCCTTCTACTGAACTGGCTGATGCGGTAAAAGTGAGTGGTGTGATGCAACTTGAGGGACAATGGAATGCAATTGTCAAGGCGTCAGCGAACACAACCAGTCGCTATGTGCGGGCGGGGGATTCTTTGTTGAATGGCGCAGTAAAGGTGAAGCGTATTGAATTAGGTGACAATCAGGAACCGTTAGTGATTTTGGAACAAAATGGCGTTGAAGTGATTAAATATGTGGGTAGTGGAAATGGCTTGGTAGCCAGTGCTGATTAGAGCATCGGTTCAGTAAAAGATAGGTTGGGTTTCGTTGCTGCAACCCAACCCAAAACTCCTTACGGAGAAGAACGAAACATTGGCATAGACTCTGAGTTTTTGCTCCTCAGCTATTGTCCAAATGCTTCGCTCCTATATCCTATTCGCTCCTATATCCTATAAGTAGGAATTATAGGTAATTAGGCACCAGGCATCGTACCTGTAAAGGTACTACCAGCACCACCTTCGGCTTTGTGCTGCCATTGACCATGTTCACCCTGTTGGTAGCTGTTTTTAACCGAATTCCACGCAACTTGATGGGCTTGGTTATCATTGAGTCCATCGCGAGATGCGCTATTATAGGCAGCACAGAAAATCTGTTGGGCGCCTTGAGGAAGTTGTTCTTTTACGTCGTTTGGTAATTCTTCGATGTTTTGATAAGGCATGATTATTTTCCGTGAATTATTTTGGTCACGTCTACTAGCAAATCAAAGGGATTCTTAAAAATCATCTTTCTGTAGCTGTATATACGACTCTACCTATAATGGGGGAGGTAAGAAAGGACGGGTTTTGCTACATCCATAGTCTTTGTATTGGTTGACTACTCCCTTGGCTAAATCTGGCGATTGTAGCGAACTTTTTGCCATGGCGATTAAAATCGCTGCTACACAAACAAAGTCCGCCTACGCGGACTGAATCATAAGCTGTTCGGCATTTAAACCTTAATATCAATAATGGCGAAAGCCTTGTAGTGCGTTAAGCGAAGCCATGCCGCAGGCTTTGCCTCTTGCTCGCTACTAATACCCAATTTAAATGCATGACAGCTTAACGGAGGTAAGAAACCCGAATTTACAACCTTAAGCAATGCTTATGTCTAAAAACGAACTCATCTATACTCTTAGTCTGAAGATGGTTCTGTATGGGAAAGTCTTGATATTCAGGTCGTGCAATAGTAAGTACGGTGCATAAGTAGGTGGACACAATTAAAGTTAACGGTTGAGAGCAGGGAACAGGGAACAGTAAAGGTTTGAGGACGGTTTACAAAAGTTAATACAGTACTGTTTTCTTTTCTCTGATGATTGGCGATTGGCGTTTTGTACGGTGGTCGTCATAGAGAGGTAATAATATTAGTTATGTTTTATTGTGCCAAATAGGTTAAGATGCGTTACGCTACGCTAACACACCCTACAGATAGAGCCTTTGTGTAAGTCCTAAAGATAATCAATCTTCCTTCACTCAAAACGTTTACGCTGATCTGACCAACGTTTAAGTCTATACTGATTCTCACCCGCCAGGACTAACGCCGCCGTTCCCCCATCCCCCAAATCCGCGATCGCAGTCAGTGATGTATTCCCATGGGTGGAGAATTCACTGTAGAGTAACGCCCCCTTCTCCGAAAATATTAATGTCCGGGGTTTATACTCCTGCGTGTTCGTGTCTGGGCGTTTGATATTCAGGGTTTGATTGGTACTCGATAGATCCTCATACAGGGTTAAAACGGCTTCCGGTTCATCGTTCCCGGTTAAATCCAGAGGCTGGACTAACCAATGTCCAATCTCTTGCAGCATCATCGGAATCGTGGGTTCGACTTCAGGCGATCGCTTGCCACTTTTAACCAATTCCTGCCACAGTGTTGGTAATATTGCCGCGACCCATTGCGGTTGCAGTTGGTTTAAATCGGATAAGCTAATTGAACCCGGTTCTAGCCAGCGCAGCGCCGTTTGAGAATATGCCATGGGACGACTATTTTCTCTATTGGGTAAGGCTTGTCCGGTGGCTAAAAGCTTGATTACACCCTCTTGATAGGACACCCCTTGAACCGTCGCGACGATCGTCTCCTGGCGTCCCTCCGCTGACCAGACGGCGATTTGCAGGTATGGATCAGTGTCTAAACCCAGATATTGCCAAAGACGCTGAGTTGCAACAACTGTGGACAATTGTAAATCGGTAAAGGGTGTTTGACGCCAACGTTGACCATCATTAAACGCCGCGACTTCTACCTGATACCAAACCTCTTGGGGGGCTTTTTGGAATCCTGAAGCTGGGGCGGTTAAAGCGACGGGAAATGTTGCTGTATTTCCGGCTTCCGGTTGTCGCCAATTTTCCGGCTTGACCGTTTCTACTGATTGTGCAGTACCGACAATTTGACTTAAATGAGGGGTTATGGCTGGAACCTCTGCTAACGCGGTATCCAGATAATCCAGGTAGGCATAAATTTGGGCATTATTGTTAGATTGAGGCTGATCGGATTCTGATTCAGGGGGGGGAAGTTGCTGCAACCACGAAATGGCTTCCGCCCGCCCTTCTTGGGCGGCGAGAATTAAAGCCCCCCAGGTTTTTACGGTGCGATCGTTGGGACTAATATTGAGGGCAGCTTCTACCCGTCGCCATAATTCCTCGGTATCGGTTTTGAGTAAATTGGCAATCTCTTGGGCGGAACCATTAACGGCGGCGGTTTGAAATACTTGTAAAGCATCTGTCCAGCGTCCATCAATAAGATAGGCGAGAACTTGTTGTCCTTGACTTGCCCAGGTTTGGTTGGCTTGGGCTTCGGTAAATTGGGCATGAAGTCGAATCACGTCTAGTTGTGCTTGGACTGTCGCCGACTCCGTGTTTTTCTGTTCTTTTTGTAATCGTCGATATGCCCAAGACCATAACCCATTCCGGGCTAACATTAAGGAATTACGATAGGTGGGACTATCATCAGCCCGTGTATTTAGTGAAATTTCGGTTAATTGAATTGGATTGAGGAGAAACTGGCGGGGTTGAACCTGGTATACCTGGAATTTGGGTTCTAATCCCACTGTTTGATCAAGCACTAATTCTGGGGTGGATTCCCCGGTGACTTGTTGCCAATAAGGGGGTTTATCTGTGGGACTTTGCCAGTCCAGCATAACACTCAGGTGCATTTGTTCGGGGTTGTAATGGAGGATTTGTCCATAACTTTTCGGGGATTCATTGGTGAGACGAACTCCCCAGAGGTTAAACCAAAATCCTGTGGCGGGGGCTTGATTTTCTAAACGGTTAAATCGAGTAAAGGCGAGGGAACGAGAGGCACTTCCAGTAATGGCGTCGGTGGAGGAGAGGACAAAATATTCTTCCGGTTCGTTAATAGCAAGCTGAGTGACCAATTGGTAAGCAAGTTCAGCTTGCTGAAATTCGATGGGTTGATAGAGTCTTAGTTCGACAATTTTTTGGCAATTGGTTTGACAGTTCGGCTTAGATTTTAAGATGGGTAATAGAATAGGAGTTTCTCGATAGGGTTGTCCTGTATTGAGGGATACAAGTTCTCCCGCGATTAACCCATTTTGGCGCAATTCGTCGCGTATAGTTGCCAGGGTTTGTGGGGGTGAAGCATCAGCGATGGGAATCTTTGTCCATCCGGGTAAAATGCGATTCAGCCAGATCGCCGCATTCGGATCAATCATGAGGCGAATCCCTAGCCATATCCCCCCAGTAACGATCGCACCCGTGGCGATTAATGCGGCGATCGTACCTAATGCTACCAGACAGCCGTTGGCTGATGATTTTTTCCGGACTCGTCTTCGGCGTCTCTTTGTGACTCCGGACAATCGTTTCCCCCTTTCACCTACTGACACCTTATCACCGATCATCGCTGCATTAAGTTAGTGATTGTGTACCCCTAAAGCCAAGGGCAATACTATCGTTTTCCAGACTAATCCGGCTACAATTAATCCCAGACCAACCAACCAAATTTGTTGTTCCACCCAAAAGGCTAAGACAAGACACCCGGCTAATCCTACCCCAGCTATCCATTTGGGATACAGTCGTTCTTGGGCAGATAGGCGTAGGGCAGACAGGTTGGTAAGGGCATAATAAACCAAAACGGTAAACGCGCTAAATGACCAGGTTATTTTTACATTACCAATCAGAACCAACGCCGCGATCGCAACTCCAATACAAATCACTGATATATAGGGTGTGGTTCCCGCCGCATTCAGACGCGCTACGATCCTTGGCATATCCCGACGACGCCCCATAGCCAATAGTACGCGAGATAATCCCAATATCAGGTTTAGCAATACGCCTACCATCGCCGTCATTGCACCGAGGGCGAGGAGTGGGGGAACAATAGGAATCCCAAATTGGCGAGAAGCGACTTCCAAGGGGGCGGCTTTTGATTGGGTAGCGGCGCTAAGGGTATCCACACCGACAGAACCCACACCCACGGCGGCGATTGCCATATACAGGATCATGGTAACAATCATCGTCAAGATAATCGCGATCGGGATAGTACGTCGCGGTTGATGCACCTCTTCTCCCAATGTGGCAATTCGACCATAGCCAGTATACGCCACAAACATTAAAGCACTGCCATGGAGTAAAGAGGCGATCGCACGTTTATCTGAGGTGTCGTCTGGGAAAAAGGGAATAAAATTCCCAGGGGTGACATGAGGTAAACCCGTGATGATAAAGATCATCAGCGAGAGTAGGGTAATGGAGACGATAATTAGGTTAGTTAGGTTAGAACGGCGAATTCCCCCTAAGACAATTAGCGTCAAGATAACTACTGTCACCAGCGCCAGGGGGACTAACCATTGATTCGCATCCAGACGCAACGCATTTAACAAATAACCCGCAAACCCCAAAGCCGCCGTCGCTGCTGATGCTGTTTTCGCCAACAGGAACATCCAACCCGCCGTAAAGCCCAGCCAAGGGGTAAGATAGCGATACCCATATTCATAAGTTCCCCCACTAACAGAATGATTCGCCGCAAGTTGGGCGCTACTTAACCCATTACAGGCGGCGAGTAAGGCTGCGATCGCAACAGCTAAAATTACCGATGTTCCAGCGACTCCGGCGGCGATACCAATACTGACAAATACCCCGGTTCCCACCATCGAACCGAGTCCGACTAGGATAGCACCTCGGAGATCCAATTCTCGTTTCAGCGAGGGTGGCGCGTTTGATTCTGGCATAGAGACACTCCCCTGAGTAATCATTATGCCGCTTATCGTACCAACTCTAATAGAGTAGAATTTATGTCAAGTGATCTACGATACAAGCGACAAGAAATGTAGGGGCGCAAGGCTTGCGCCCAGAAAGATTTTGGTGTTGCCGAAATCCTTACTATACCGTAGAGTGGGCATTGCTCACCCGCTAAAATTTCAGCCAAATAAGCATTTTGGTATCGCCGAAATTCTATACTGTAGGGTGGGCATTGCCCACCAGCTAAAATGTCAGTACCTGTGAACAAGTCTCAAACCCTTACAAATGACAAATGACCATCCCCACCTACTTATTGTCTCTCGGTTCCAGTAGCTTTATCCTAGTCTGGTCATCAAACTTTTCCTTGTTATCAATAGTTTCTAAAGTCGCTTCCTGTTCCTTTAACGACTCAATAGTGTTGCTCAACTCCAGTGTGTTTCTAGATACTCGATTGAACGATAACCAAACTACGGTAGTAGTGAAACTGGCTCCGATAATCACTGCTAAGGGTAAAATAACACCACTGTCAGTCATCGAAACTAATGGAATGCAAATCCCTAACATTCCCGTAGCAAATCCCCAGATAATGGCAGTAGCGGCAAGTTTGAAGCCTGCTCCTTGTGTTTGACGTATCATAAGTTAACTCAAGCTATCAGACAATCACTATCTCCTCTGTCACAATGCGATAGTGTTCATTTCCCGCCCAAAACAATGCAATAAATCTTCCAGCTTGGGGTCAGTCAAATCATTAACCACCAACTCCGCCCCCGCCGCCATTAACGCCTGTGGTTCATGAGTCGTCGCCACACCAATTGTTAAAAGTCCCGCACCGACGGCGGAACGAACGCCAGTTAAGGAGTCTTCAAACGCCACGGCTGAAACCGGGGATACACCCAATAATTCTAACCCCACCTGATAAGGCATGGGATCAGGTTTACCCTTTTTCAGTTCCTCCGCTAAAACAACGGTGGTAAAGTGCTTGTCTAAACCGAGAACTTGCAACATGAATTGGGCATTATCTTTCGGTGCATTTGTCACCACCGCCTGCTTCAGTTGCTTTTGATTTGCCCAATCTAACACCTCTACCAATCCGCCTAACGGTTTCAATTGTTGGGCAGCACGTTTCCGATATTCTGCTTCTTTATAATCCCCTAACTCTTTTCCTGCTTCTAGAGACAGATGGGGTAATAAATCCTTGACAATCGCCGCATTGAGACGACCGCTAAAATGAGTTTGGTAGAAGGCGTGATCAAACTCTAAGCCATACTCGCGCAAGATATCTTGCCACGTCTGAAAATGGATAGGGTCAGTATCCGCTAAGGTGCCGTCTAAATCAAATAATAATGCCTGAAGCATAATCGATGGGGTGATAGCTGTTGCACTCCAGTCTACCGTTTAGTAACGAAATATGACAAGAACGACTCAGTTTCCGGTTAAGACTGACGTATCGTAATAAAAGGTGCGGTTTATCAAGATGGGTTTAGCCACTTTCTGCGTGGGTATCACCGATTACATTTCAACAAAACCCCTCCTTATCCCAAATCAGTATCACTGCGCCAAAGCTTTGATTTCTGCCAGTATTATTCACAATGAGTGATATGATTCAATCTCAACTCACACTGCCCAAAGTATCCTACAGGATTGAATGGAAAAAACTGCCTGATGATTTTCACTTACCTGATGAACCTGTGGAGAATATTGATCATCCCTTACTCGCATCAGCACTGCGAGAGATTCTAGAAATCGCTGGTTTTATCACCGCCTCCATGCTATTCGCCTCCAACTTTGCTATCTGCGCCACTGTGGATGGCAAAATAGTGGTCAAAGCACCAGACTGGTTTTATGTTTCCAATGTGTTACCTATCGCGCCAGAAGTCACTCGTCGCAGTTATACCCCTCATACAGAGGGAGATATTCCAGCCATTGTTATGGAGTTTCTCTCTGAGACTGAACAGGGGGAATACTCAGCGAAATCGACTTATCCCTATGGAAAATGGTATTTTTATGAGCGGATTTTGCAAGTCCCAATTTATGTTATTTTTAACCCCAATGATGGGACATTAGAAGTCCATGATTTAGTAGCTGGACATTATGAATTGCGACAACCTGATGGGAATGGACGCTACTGGATTGCCGCAATGGGTTTATATTTGGGAGTTTGGTACGGCACTAAGGCAGAAATAACCTGCTATTGGTTACGGTGGTGGGATGAATCAGGAACTCTTTTACCTTGGGGAGTTGAGCGAGTGGAACAAAGTTTACAGGAAGGAGTACAACAAGGAAGAATGCAGGAAAAGTTAGCTATGATTAACCGTTTATTGATTCGCCGAATTGGTGAAATTACTCCAGATATGCAATCACGAATTAATGGTTTATCGGCAACAGTTTTAGATGAATTAAGTGAGGCTTTATTAGATTTTACGGATATGGCAGATTTAGTCAATTGGATTGAGCAGTGTTAATTCATATCAAATATTCATACCAAATCCACCTTTATCACCCCTTTTGCCACGGCGATTAAAATCGCTGCTACACAAGCAAAGTCCGCCTGCACGGACTAGAACACCAGTCCAGTAATCGGATCATCTACTTGAATTGTGCCAAAATGCTAACAATACGATACCAAATCTCCGGTCTTTTGACTTTTTACTTTTGCCTTTTTACTTCTTGTTACCACTAACTGTGGTTACTGGACTGACGCCCTAGACATGATAGAACGCAACATTGGTATAATTACTGGTTCAAGATGTGAGGTGAATAAAACTTGTTGATATTAGGTCAGATTTAATTTGACGATAATTAAGTCCAATCAAGTCTTTAAAATAAATAGATGTTGGTTCTTTTAATACTGAACTATAGTCTTTGTGAATTTGAGGAGTAACTGAGGTACTATCGCTGAAAAATAGAGAATATCCGAGGACGGCAATAGACTTTTGATTAAGGGATTGAATTAAATCCTGTGACGTTATCCCTTTTTGATGATAAAGTTGATTTAACCCGGCATTGTCTTCTGCCAAAATTGCCTGAAATGCCATTCGTTCATCCTCAGTAAGCTGTTGAGAAAATTCCAGCAATTTCTGCAATTTTTGTGGTAAAATCGCGGATAAACTTGGTTCAATTATAGGAAAGATTGTTTCACTTGCGGTTAACTTCTGTACTCGTAAGGTTTGCATTTGCTGTTGCAGAGTGGCATAATCGGATTCTAACTGCTGTTTAAGCTGATCTAATCGCGTCAAATCTTGATTCAGTTGCTTTTGTTGTTGCTGTTTTTCAGTAACTTGTTGCTGCATTTGTTCCAACTCGGATTTGAGCGGCGTGAGATTTTCCTGCACTCGCTGTTGCTGTATCCGTAAAGACAAAAAAGCTTGATTCAGTTGCTCTAAACGTTGCTTTAAGGCTTTAATTTGGGTATGTAAGTCGTAAGCTTCGCCGCCTAAGTCTTGCTTACGGCGTTCAAGTGCAGCTAAATCTTGACTAAGATGTTCGTGGTGATGCAGTTTATCAGCTATTTCAGTTTGAAGCTGTTCGAGTTCAGTATGTAAGTGATTTAAGCGAGTTTCCGCTGGCTGGATTTGAGCCGTTTTTGCCCAGAGGGATTGATTCAGTTCGCTTTGGTGTTTCTCTATCTGCTGAATTTGCGATCGCAGAATACTCACTTCCTCTAAATGTTCCTGCTTGTGCTGTTGAACTTCACTGATTTCCTGATACAGGCTATTTCGTTGGTTATGCAGTTCAGACACGCGATTCAGAAGCTGACTCCGTTCCGTTTGTAATGCCTTGATACTGGCTTCGAGTTGATGTTGTGTTTCCTTTCCCTGCATGAGTGATGCATACAATAGGCTTTCTTCTTCCTCAAATTCTTGGATTTGATTGAGTAAAGCATTTTTGCGCTGTTTTTCTGATTGAAGGCGTCGCCTATCCGCTACAGTAACGCCAGCATAACTTGCCACAACGGTAACGACTCCATTAACCAAGGCTTTGTTGGGGTTAACGAATAATCCCACACCCACGCTGACTGTAAAAGCAACTGTACCAAGAAGCATTTGATTAACGAGTTGGTTCATTGGTCTTATGTCATTGGTCTTATGTCTCAAATCTAAATACAAAGAGGGCGGGTTTTGTTGATAAGTTATCAGTCTACCCATCAATTAAATGGCTAAACCCGCCCCTACAATACGATATAACTTTTGCATCCTGCTACCCTTCTACCCTATCCGAAGGACGAATCCCTAAATCAGCGCTGAGAAAATCCACAAATTGGCGGGCGCTGCGCCCAGAACGTCCATTATGGCGGGTTGCCCATTGAATGGCACGGGATTTTAAGTCATTTTGGGGTAAGTTGATGTTGGCTTGCTGGGCTAAATGATAGACAATGTTGAGATAAGCGTCTTGGTTGGCTGGTTCAAAGGTCAGAGTTAAGCCGAAGCGATCGCTAAAGGATAATTTTTCTTGTAAGGTATCCCAGGCATGGATTTCATTATTATCGCTGGGACGAGGGCGATCGGCAAAAAATTCCCGTACCAAGTGGCGTCGATTGGAAGTGGCATAAACGACTACATTGGGGGAACGGGCGGTGACACTCCCTTCTAAGACAACTTTTAGTGCCTTAAATGCATCGTCGTCTTCTTCAAAGGAGAGATCGTCCACAAAGATGATAAACTTTTGCGGTACGTCTCGCAATTGCTCCACTATCATCGGTAGGTCTTTTAAGTCAGACTTAGCAACTTCAATCAACCGCAGTCCCTGATTTTTATAGTTTTGTAATAAACCCTTGACTAATGATGACTTACCTGAACCACGACTGCCATAAAGTAAGACATGTAACGCCGGATAACCCGCGAGTAAGAATTCGGTATTTTTAACTAATGCGGCTTGTTGAGACTCATAGCCCACCAATTGAGTTAACTGAATCGGATCAGGGTGGGCGATACCCAGCAATTGACCCGACTGCCAACGCAGGGCATGATATTGGGCAAATAATCCTGTACCATGGTGTCGATAGTGGGCGGCTAATTCCTCTAGTGATTCTGTCCAATCACTAGAGTGGTGTAGAAACGTAGGCTGCACCGTTTCCAGATTCCAAGAAACAGGCTGTGCTTCTAACTGAGAAGCTTTTTGCACCCATCGACTTAGCTGTTCAATGCAACATTGAGAAAGATGGTGCAAGGCGCGTAAATCCTGTTTCGCCGCCGTGACGAGGGCTGGAGGTAAATCGTCCAGGGCTACCCGTTGCACTTGCACAGAAAAGGGATTCTCATCCTGGAGAATTTGCCGAATCAGAAAATCTTGCCAACTTTGTCCGTGGGCGGCTAAGATTTTGAACCAGTTTCCATACGCGACCAAGCAATCGGTTTGTTCCGCTTCACCCTGGCTTAGGGTTTGCAAAATACGGAGAAAGGCTTTTCCCCCGTCGTTACGCAGAACCGATTGATACAGCAACAGCGACGCGGCTTGGCGTTTGAGGAATTGGCTGGAGGCGTTGGCAGGTCTCTTTGATGATGGCATGACGCCTATTGTAGCGGATTATCAGAATACACAAGGAAATTTCGTTTCTTTCCTCAACCCAGCCTACAACGGTAACAAGCTTTATTAAGTATGGGATGGTTCTCAACACTGATATTGTGGCGGCTTGCGAACAACAATTGTTTTGGTATAGCTTAATGAGTCCGTTTTACTATTGGCAACAAAAGAAGCCTTAAATAGGGGCTGCTGTTGGCAGTGGTGAGGTGAGCGGAGATGGGGGTGATGGGGGTTACAAAGACCTGTAGGGGCGACCCGCTGGAATAAATTAACAACACCACTCATTAATTGGGTCGGGTCGCCCTCTGCTCAACGCCCTGTACTGGACTGACACAGCTAAAATTAATAGATTGATGGTTAAATTGGGCGCACGCCATGCGCCCCTACAATGCTAATCCACCATTTTAGGTGGGTCATGCTGTAGGGTGAGGAGAGCGAAGCGTAACGCACCATTACCATTACTCCAATGTTTGCCGCTATACAAACGTAGACGCCAAGAGACATCAATCGGGGGCGCACGTCGGTAAGATGAGGGCGCACGTCGGTGCGCCCCTACGATACTGTCGTTTTTACACGACGTTGATTGATGGAGAAACGGTCTAGCCAATGATGGTAAAATCGGCTTCTGTTAAGAGGTTGGCGTTCACTCCTTTGAGCCTAGCCAGCGTCTCATCTTCAAAACCAATCAGTGTATTTTTGCCATCTTGAGTAATCGATAACTGACCAAAAGTTAGACCATTGGCTAAACCGATTAAATCGGCACCGTCTTGGAAGTCTACAATTGTATCGATTCCTTCGTTTATGGCGAGGATAAAGGTATCGCTACCACTACCGCCAGAGAAGTCATCCCCAGTTAAGGTATCGTTACCGAGTCCACCGCGCAGGATGTCATCCCCATCATCCCCCCAGATTTGGTCATCCCCGGCTTCACCAAAGAGTTGGTCATTTCCCCCTTTGCCACCGATGCGGTCATTGCCTGCACCACCGAAAATGATATCATCGCCACCGATACCAATTTGGGGGGAACGTTTGTTTAAGTCACCGCGTAAGACATCATCCCCGTCACCACCGAAGATTTGATCATTTCCTAAACCGCCAGCAATGGTGTCATGACCAGCAAATCCGTTAATGCGATCGCGCCCTTGAGTGCCAACTAAGGTATCGTTATTGGGGGTGCCATCGATGGGAGGTTCACCGGAGTCGAAGGTAAGGGTGGTGGTGGCGATGGTACTCAGGTTACTGTGCGCTTCTCCATCATTGACCGCAAATTCAATAATCCGGTCTGTGGTGTCGGGGGTGGTGGCGGTATTGTTATAGGTGACAGTTCGTAGGACTTGTTGGTAATTGGCAATGGTATCTTCTCCACTGAGGATGAGGGTGCGAAGAATTGGATCGTAATTGGCGGTGATATTGGTATTACTGGTATCAGCAGCCAAGATTTCCGCTGCACCATCTTGGAGATTGGTGATTTTGACGGTAGCGTTGGCGAGGGTGGTGGTGTTGGCGTCAGTTATGGTTAAGTTATTAGTATTGACAATCGAGACAGGACTTCCGGTAAAGGTGGTGGTAAAATCAATACCTGTATCATTACCGTTGAGGTCAAGTTCTGGGGCGAGGTTACCGTAAACTACATACGTCTCCCCTGCATAACGGATGCCGTTGGGATCAGTCAAAGGTGCGCCGATAATCAAATCATCAATTCCATCACCATTGATATCTCCAGCGCTGCTGACCGAACGACCTGAGAAGTCACGCTCATTAATGCCGTTGAGGACGAAGCCGTTGCTACCATTGAGTTGAGACAGGTTGAAAGAGGCATCAAAATCCCCACTCTTACCAAACACCACATAAGTTTCCCCTGCACTGGGGGTGTCATTGGGGTTAGCAGAAGGTGCGCCGATAATCAAGTCATCAATGCCATCCCCATTGATATCTCCAGCTGAGCTGACTGAATAACCTGAGGAGTCACCCGTATCAATACCATTGAGGACAAAGCCGTTGCTACCATCCAGTTGAGACAAGTTGAGAGTGGCATCAAAACCCCCACTCTTGCCAAACACTACATACGTCTCCCCTGCATCACGGATGCCGTTGGGGTTAGCTCGATCTGCGCCGATAATCAAGTCATCAATGCCATCCCCATTGATATCTCCAGCTGAGCTGACTGAATCACCTGAGCGGTCAAACCCATTAAGGACAAAGCCGTTGCTACCATTAAGTTGAGATAGGTTGAGAGTGGCATCAAAACCCCCACTCTTACCAAACACTACATAGGTTTCCCCTGCAGAAGATGCGCCAATAATCAGGTCATCAATGCCATCCCCATTGATATCTCCAGCTGAGCTGACTGAACGACCTGAGAAGTCACCCTCATTAATGCCGTTGAGGACGAAGCCGTTGCTACCATTGAGTTGAGATAGGTTAAAATTGGCATCGAAACTCTCAGAAGAGCCAAACACAATGTAGGTTTCCCCTGCAGAACGGATGCCGTTGGGGTCAGCAGAAGATGCGCCGATAATCAAGTCATCAATGCCATCGCCGTTGATATCTCCAGCTGAGCTGACTGAACGACCTGAGAAGTCATAACTATCAATACCGTTGAGGACGAAGCCATTGCTACCATCGAGTTGAGACAGGTCAACAGAAGCATCAAAACCCCCTTGATTACCAAACACCACGTAGGTTTCCCCTGCATTTCTGTTGCCGTTGGAGCCAGCACCTAATGCACCGATAATCAGGTCATCAATGCCATCACCATTGATATCCCCAGCTGAGCTGACTGAACTACCTGACCTGTCCAACCGATCAATGCCGTTGATGACAAAGCCGTTGTTACCGTTAAGTTGAGACAGGTTGAATGATAAGTTAGGTGCAAAATTCAAAAACGTCAGGGTGGTCGTAGCCACCACGGTACCGTTAATTTTGCCGAGTTCATCACTCACTGAAAAATCAATGATACGCTCTGTCTGGTTAGGCGCTGGGGCGGTATTGTTATAGGTAAGAGTCCGCAAAACTTGTTGGTAATTGGCAACGGTATCCTCACCACTGAGGGTGAGTGTGCCACTGCTGGCATCGTAGCTGGCAATAATGTTAGTACCACCTGTGTCGGCAGCCAGAATTTCAGCCCCAACGTCTTGGAGATTACTGATCTTGACTGTTGCTTGTTCAAGAGTTGTAGAGTCGGGGTCAGTTAAGGTAAGGTTGATGCGATCCACAATGGGAACTACGACTCCGGGTAAAGTCAAGAAGGTGGCAAAATCAGTACCTGCCATGTCGCCGTTGAGGTCTAACTGTGGCGGTCGATTAGCATTACCGAATACGATGTAGGTTTCCCCTGCATTAGAGTTGCCGTTGGGGTCAGCTTCTGGTGCGCCGATAATCAAATCATCAATGCCATCCCCATTGATATCTCCAGCTGAGCTGACTGAACGACCTGAGGAGTCACGCCGATCAATACCGTTGAGAACAAAGCCATTGCTACCATTGAGTTGAGACAGGTTGAGAGTGGCATCAAAACCCCCTTGATTACCGAACACCACATAGGTTTCCCCTGCACGGTAATTGCCGTTGGGGTCAGCACCTAATGTACCGATAATCAGGTCATCAATGCCATCCCCATTGATATCTCCAGCTGAGCTGACTGAATAACCTGAGTTGTCACGAAAATCAATGCCGTTGATGACGAAGCCATTGCTACCATTGAGTTGAGACAGGTCAACAGAAGCATCGAAACCCCCTTGATTACCGAACACCACATAGGTTTCCCCTGCACGGTAATTACCGTTGGGATTAGCTGTTGGTGCGCCGATAATCAAGTCATCAATGCCATCCCCATTGATATCTCCAGCTGAGCTGACTGGATCACCTGAGGAGTCACCAAAATCAATGCCGTTGAGAACAAAGCCGTTGCTACCATTAAGTTGAGACAAGTTGAGAGTGGCATCAAAACCCCCACTTTTGCCAAACACTACATAAGTTTCCCCTGCACTATCGATGCCGTTGGGGTCAGCAAAAGGTGCGCCAATAATCAAGTCATCAATGCCATCCCCGTTGACATCTCCAGCTGAGCTGACCGAACGACCTGAGGAGTCAGACTCATTAATGCCGTTGATGACGAAGCCGTTGTTACCATTGAGTTGAGACAAGTTGAAAGAGGCATCAAAACCCCCACTCTTACCAAACACCACATAAGTTTCCCCTGCACTATCGATGCCGTTGGGGTCAGTAAAAGGTGCGCCGATAATCAGGTCATCAATGCCATCCCCATTGACATCTCCAGCTGAGCTGACAGAAACGCCTGAGAAGTCATCCTCATCAATGCCGTTGAGGACAAAGCCATTGCTACCATCGAGTTGAGACAGGTCAACAGAAGCATCAAAACCTCCACTCTGACCCAACACGATGTAGGTTTCCCCTGCATTTGTGTTACTGTTGGGGTCAGCAAAAGGTGCGCCGATAATCAGGTCATCAATGCCATCCCCATTGATATCTCCAGCTGAGCTGACTGGATCACCTGATCCGTCATTCGCATCAATGCCATTGAGGACAAAGCCATTGCTACCATCGAGTTGAGACAGGTTGAGTGAAGTATCAAAACCCTCACTCTGACCAAACACCACATAGGTTTCCCCTGCATTAGAGTTGCCGTTGGGGTCAGCACGCCTTGCGCCGATAATCAGGTCATCAATGCCATCCCCATTGATATCTCCGGCAGAGCTGACAGAAACGCCTGAGAAGTCACCCGCATCAATGCCGTTGATGACGAAGCCATTACTACCATTAAGCTCAGAAAGGTTGAAAGATGCAGCTAACATAGTAAATTTCTTCGTCAGGTTTCAGTTACTATATTACTTTTCTTCAACAGAACCAACCCTGACAATACGCCGAATTTCATCCGTTTTAAACCCGATCGCCATCGGACGCCGCATTCCTGGCAATACCGCCACGTCATACAATTCCGTGACTATTCCCTCAATTCGCAACCAATGGACAATATCCCCACTCCGCAAATCAATCACGAATAACCCACATCGCGGTTCAGCCTGCTTACTCTCTAACTTCTCATCCAGCGCCAAACCCGAAAACGTCTTATTCTCCCTCGGTTTCGATAACCCGACAATGGCAAAATCCCCACTAAACGCCAACCCGCGCAAATACCCCGGACAAAAGGCTACCGACTCAAAACTCCCCCGTTCTAAGTCAACATATCCAAACTCCCCTGTGCCAGAATTGAGCAACCAGAGCTTCTCCCGATACAGTCGCGGTGAATGAGGCATCGATAACCCCGTCAAAATCACCTGATTACTCCCCACATCCACCACACAACCCCCATCGCGCCGTTTATCCCGCCAGCCATCAGCAACATCGGACTGACTCACGGCTGTCACATACCTGGGTTCTCCCTGTGCGATCGCTAAACCATTCAAATGACACCGATCTTCCGCCGCCAGCTTAGAAATAAACGGGGGTTGCCATAAGGGGATAAAACTGTGGGTTTCGCTCACTGTGGCTAAACAGCTAAATAAGGTATTGACAAAGATGGGATGGGGGGTTACAGGGGGATCGACCACCGCCACATCATGGACATCTAAATCCCCCGTCACATACCCCACTTGCGGCACATAAAGACAGTCATACCCGTTGTGAACTTGTCCTGCTTCCAGAACATTTTCAAATCGCCATACCTGATAAAGTGAACTCAAATAAAGGGTGGAACCATCGATACACAACCCCATACACCGCTCAAACGTGCGCTCAAAGATTGATAACTGTCCCGTTGGCTGTACTCCAATAAAAAATACCTTGCCAGCTTGATAGGTCGTAAACGCCAGACTGAGATGTTGCTCGGCTAACCAAGCCGTGAATTGCCGAGAACCCGTTATTTCTAATGACGGGGAATTCGTCGAGGAGAATGGCGATTGATGCACCATGAGCCTTGTACTCTCGATGAAAGCCACAAACGTTGTTCGTTATTTATATTAGGAGTAATCGGCAACTCAAAAATTAGTCAACAGAAAATCTTTACCGAATCTTCATACAGAAAGCCGAATTTTCTCTCTTCATTAACAGATTTTACTTTTTGTAAAATTTAGTGAAATATTAGCTGTATTTTTTCAATTAAATGATATGAGAAAAAATACGACATTAGCTCTATCGCACATCTAAGCTGTTCAGCATTTAAACCATAACGCCAATAATCCTTCCCCTTCTGGTAGTGCGATCCAGGCAACTCGCTACTCATATCTAAGACACCCAGGAGGCGCGATCGCGAATTAATCAAGAAAAGGTTTCCTGTTTATTTGCTATCTTTAACGCGACTTGGGACAATTGACACTCACCGCCCTATAAGGACGGTGATTCTTCCGTCGTAGGGATTCCTATGAATTTACCCTCAGAAAGCATCTTAACCGTGTGTCCCACGGCTCTTTGTCCACGAATACAGACTATTTGTGCGGCAGCGACATCCCTATCGGTGGTGTAGCCGCAGTGACCGCATGAATGGACACGCTCAGACAGTAGCTTTTGAGAAGTTTCGGTTAAGCAATTCGGGCATATCTGGCTAGTCTTTTTGGCGTCTGTTTTTAGGAAGAATACACCACGCTTAAAGCAACATTGTTCTAGTACCTGAAGGAATTGACCCCAGCCAGCATCCAGGCAGTGTTTACCTAACATTCCTTTTGCTAATGCTTTTAGGTTAAGTGATTCAACGAATATCATACCCGCCCAATCACAAAGATTATGTGCTAACTCCCAGTGGTAATTCTTCCTAATGTTGGCTATCCGTTCATGCAATCGGCTGACTTTGGCTTGTGCTTTTTGGCGATTATTACTCCCTAGCCGCTTTCTAGATACCCTTTGTTGCAGCAATTTAAGCTTGCGCTCAAGTTTCCGAAATGGCTTAGGATTGGGGAATAATCTACCGTTTGAGACAGCTACAAAATGGCTAATTCCTACATCTAGACCTATTGGCTCTCCATGGGGCATCGGTTGAGGTACATCAATCGCCCATTGTAGGGTTAACATGACGTACCAGCCTGATGCACGCTTAACTACACGCCCTTGCTTGAGAGTTGCCCCTTCTGGTATTGGGCGTGATTGGTTAAACTTAACTAACCCAATTTTGGGCAACTTAACCCTGTTTCCCTGAATGGGTTCTTTCCCCAATTGAGGGAATACAAAAGACCGCATTCTGCCAAACTTTTTGAACCGAGGGAAACCGTGACCGCCCTCCCACATACTGACAAACGCTTTTTCTAGGCGTCTAAGTGTCTGTTGGAGGACATGAACCTGTACTTTTTTAAGCACAGGAATATTAGCCCGTGCTACGGTTAATCCACGGCATTGACTTGCATACGTAGGTCTAGGAGCATCAGCCGAAATGATGTATTCAGATCGGAGTGAGCAAGCGTTAATCTGACACTTACGAGAGTTATACCAGTCCTTGCGTTCACGCAATGCGTAGTTATACACGCGGCGGCACTGCTCTAACCAATCTTCAAAGATGGCTATCTGAGTTTTTGTGGGCTTGAGTTTGAACTCGTAGGTTAGATTAAGCTGTTCGGCATTTAAACCTTAATGTCAATAATGGTGAAATCCTTGTAGTGCGAGCATCTTGCTCGCTACTAATACCCAATTTAAATGCATGACAGCTTAAACAACTTGCATCACCTCCTTGCCCCAATATACACTACTTTTGAATAAACGTCCGGACGATTATTCAAAAAGTCCCGATGGCAGGGGGAGGCTTGTGACCCAAGTTTTCGGTCAGGAAGAGTCATCCTCCTGCCAAGAAATCACCTTGACGTTGTAAAACGTTTCGATCCAAACCTTAGCACCACATCTGGGACTATCGGGACGATAAACAACCCGGCATCCTCCCGGTATTTCCACCTCATGACCATAGACATTCCTATTGCCAGTTTGGGTCGCCTGATCATTAGCTCCAATCAGGGTCCTGGGGTCGCACCACTTCTTCACCGTAATCACTGGCTGGTGTGAATTATGTTTTTGATTCTGTCGAATTCTCTGTGAATTAACGTGAATGATAGTTTTCGCGGGCTTTCTGGGATTGCGCCAACGAGGAGCTGGACCTCTTTTCCCTCGCTGAATCAGTGGTTTGCCATTAAATAGAGGCATTAACCACATCCTCCCGGTCTTGTAAGCGCCTTCCACTCTGCCTTGGAGCAGCAGGACTCTCAGTCGAGCTGTAGAGATATTTAAAATTTTAGCCGCTTCTGTTGTACCGACAATCATGTTAACTATAAGGATAGCGTAATAGTTTTGAGTAAGTTACGTTTCTAGGATTGGACAATTCCCCCCAATTTACTTTTATATCCCTCAACCCTATTGGTAGGATAATTTCCCCGATCGCGTGGATGAAAATTGGCAGGGATTTGGTTTGGGTATTTACGCTTGCTTGGACTCAACCGGGCTTAATTCCACGAGATCCAGCACAAGGCGATCGCGTGGAAACTATTGACTCAACGTCAAATAAACTGCCCAAATTGCCATCGCCCGCAGATAATGACCTGCCCGAAATGTGCCAATCGGTGTAATCGCTTCTGGGGTGCGGAATTGTAATCCATTTTCATAGACTTGTCTGACGACTGATTCAGTTAGTTTTAATGCTTCATCCTTCATCCCCAATTGAATTAAAAATGCCGCTAGTCCAAAATTAATCCCAGTCCACACCTCTAAGGGATGTGTCGCATCCGGATGTTCGGGAGAACCATCGGGTTTTACTCCATTGGCTGCACCAAATTGGGCATTATGGAACTTTAAGAAACAAGACTCGTAAACCGTTTTTAATGCCGATTGGGTACATTCTGGGGGAACAATATCTGGCAATCCTAATAATTTTGCATAGAATTGACCACAAAGTTGATCTGCCATCACCACATCGGAATCACTGTCGCTATCCAGGCGATAATATTGACCATTCCAGAGTTTTTCTTGATAAATCGGTTTCGCTTGTTTTAGCCATTGCTGATAGTTGTTCAGGGTTTGTTGAATCACCTCTGGATCAGGTAGATTAATGGAAAAAACCAGGGTGTAGTTGTCCAAGAGAATTTGGGCGATCGCGCTTCCGGCTTCTAAGGCGGCTAACCATAGTCCACCACAGTAGGCGCTAACGCCCTGCAACTGCCAATCATCAAACGTCTGATCCGGTGCGCCGGAGTTTTCCGGAATCCCATCCCCATCCTGATCAAAGGTTTTCAGATACGCCAGCGCCTTGACAATCGCTGACCAACATTCGGCTAAAAATTCAATATCCTTTGACCCTGTAAACACAAAGGTTCGATACACCTGCAAAACAAAATCACAGGGTAAATCCTTCCACTGATTACAATCTTGATAACTGGTGTAGTTGGTTTTCTCCCACGGATGCTCATTCGCTGCACCTAAATCGTGAGGTGTCGCATCAGCGGCTTTGCGAATCGCTGTGGCTTGGTTGTAACCAATAATTCGAGGCGTATCATCACTCGTGGGAATTGCCCGGGCAAAGGCTTCCAATACCGCTTTATCCAATCTTGACCACAGCATTGCTAGGGCAAATGATCCATACAGCCGCACATCTAAACTTTCGTACCAACGATAATCAAAGGATTCCAACACCCCGAACTGACCTACTGGATTGCGTTCATTTGCCGAACTCCAAATTGTTCCCCCAGCCGATAGTAAATAGAGTTCATTAAACAGCGCCATTTTGAACCAATTGGGTAAATCCTGACGCTGTAAAATTGGATTTTGCCAGGATAAAATTCTCTCTTGCCAAAGGTCAGAATGTTTAAGGGCGGTGCGAACCATTGACCAGGCATTATTCCCGGTGCGCCCAAAGAAATCAGTATAACGGCGGTAATATTTAACTCCAGCCGAAAACTCAGTTACCGGAAAATCCCACGCCAGGATAAACGGGATTTTCCGGGTTCTACCTGGGCGCAGTCTTACCCGTACCGCGATCGCACCTGCAATTTGTTCTCCGGGTTCAGCCGGGGTTTCGTCTTGCACATCACTCAGACTTCCATCACTGGCAAACGTATTCCACACCTCCGATCCATCGCCTGTGGGATTCCAGCGACAGTGATAAAATACCTCCTGACTGGGATTCGTCACCGTGGCAAAACAGAGTTGCCCTTCGCCTTCTTCAATTTCATCCCGCAACCTCACCCGATCTAACAGACAACCCACGCGGAAATTATCCACAATCCACTGATTATAATTCCCCGTACTATTGCCCCAACGGGGTTGATACTCGTAAACTGGACTCCCATCATCTCGTACTTGAACTTGAGGATGCTGAATTGCGTTGGTAAACCAGCCCACCATATTCTGCCAGGTAAGCATAATACTTAAGGTAATCGGCTGATCGGTGGGATTATGGGCAGTCCATTCAAACACCGCCACTGGATAACTGCTTTCCTGATAACACTCCGCCCAAATTGGGGAAAACTGTTGGCAGGTTAACTCTGTTTGAAATATATTCTCGTAGACAAACCAACTGCGGGGATAAAGGGCGTGATAGGTTCCTGTAGTGACGTTTGACGTTTCCCCAGTGGGATACCATTGCCATTTGCCCAAACTGCTATCCTCTGGGGGTTCGGTGCAAAGGGCATAAGCTTGGGCGTCTTGGTTTTCTGGCTGTTCAAACACACTAAACTGGCAAGCTGGCAAAGATTTAAAGGTATGTTCTCCCCCATCCAGATGCCATAGATTAAAATCTCCCCGTGGCGATCGCCCCAGACAACCTGCGCCAAATCCACCAAGGGGCATACCATGCCAGGGTCCATCATCCAGATTACTGGCATAGCGTACAGTATAAGGATTCTCCCAGCCCTGTCCAATTGGACGGTGCCAGGTACTCTCAGGGATAGTTGGGCGCGGTGGTTGGTAGATCATGTTTTAGATCTTACGGCGTAGTGGGTCACTTGCACTATTCTGGAGCAATCTCACATCTTGCGCCATTCTCCAGGAAAGCAAGGATATTCTGCGATCGCACTTATTGCTTTAAACGTTTAAAAGTGGATAGTTGACAAGCCGCTTCCGCTTTATATTTCGGCTTTCCCGGATTTAGGGTGGAACTCCTGTAGATGAGACGCTGAGACGTTAAAATACTGACGATACAAATTGCAGCTAGGCAGCACGCGATCGCCTTTTAGATGCACCAATCCCATGGTCTGTAATTGTAAGGCTTGCTCCCATTCTAATTCCACAGGTTTTTGCGAAGTTGTCACTTGGGTAAATGCTGAATAAAGTTCTGGGTACTGTCGCAGATTCGATAATTGCTGACACAGGTATTCACTGTAAATTCTCACTTTTCTGGTATACTTAGCTAACAACTCTTCTAGGGTAAAATCTTGTTGCCAAATGTGATAAAGTGCCTTTCGGATCAGATAGGGATGACCCCCAACTAGAGACATGAGCTGTTTTACCTGATCAATATCCCAATTGAGTCCATGACGCCATGCCAAATCTTGTACCTGCTCCCAGGTAAATTCTGGCAACCCTATTGATAGTCCCACATTAAACGGTGAGTGCTTAACAATCGAGGGCATATAAATCTCGGTTGAATAAACGACGACTAGCCGCAGTTTTTCCCAGACTCGGCTCAGGCTATTTCCGTACTTAGCTTTCTCATTCCAGGTTCGCAACAGGCAAAAAAAATTTGAGGCAATTTCCTGGTATTGAAAGATTACTTCAACATTATCTAAGCCAATAACGATAGGGCTGTCGATTTCTGCTAACACATAGTTCTCAAAATAATCCGTGCTACTGGATTTGCCACCCAAAATAGTATCCCAATAATCAGCCACTTGATTCGGTAACCCTAAACTTTTACCAATGCTGGCGCAGAACCATTGTAAGAATTTATCGAGATTACTCAAAACATGGCTACTCGCAAGCTGAAAGCTTAAGGTTACAGTATGATACTCTTGCCATCTTCCTTGCTGTAGAATTTTTGCCATTAGGGATGTTTTACCCATTTGCGTGGGAGCATGAATGCGAATTAATGCACCTGGTTGTCCAATAGCATCGTAGCAGCGTTCTTCAATGGGAGGACGTTCTATATAAAAGGAAGACTCTAGCGGAACTTGACCTCCGGGTAATTCAGGGCTGATGCAAGATGTGGCACAATTTTTTGTAGCGGATGTAACAGATAATGGAGTTTGGCACGATATTTCTGGACAAACGGACTGAGTGGCTATATCGATTGCTTTCTCTACCATCCACTCTTTCGCTTTACGTTGCAGAACTACTGAAAAATTCTTCTTATTAACTTTTGTACCAAGCACTTGGGATAGAAAGTTCCATAACTTGGCACCAACTGTCTTGGCGTGAGCGCTGGAGAAACAGTAAGTTTCGGCAATTTGCTCATAGGATTGATGTTCCCAAGATCCCCGCAGGACAGCCATTTGCAGAGTATTTAAGTGTTGCTGGGTTTGGGTATAGACAAAGGATTGCAAGAGTTCAAGTGCTTCTTCAAGACGCATGAGTATTTTTACTCCTATAGACACACCTGTGGGCAAGTTGACCTGAACTTCATAAAACCTGCCTACTGTTTTACACAAGCTTGATAAACCTGACCAACTTCTTTATGAAAACTTTACAAAACCTGCCTACTGTTTTACAAACGCTTCATAAAGAGGGTGACTTCTTCATGGGAACTTTATAAAACTGCTTCGAGATGTTGCTACTTTTTGCTACTGACAGCGCTGAAGAGACAGTTTAAGCTACCGAATGACAGCTAAATAAATAGCTTTTACCTTTTGGAGAAACGAGTTATATGTCTACTTCTACCCTTATCAAACTTTCAGCCTTTGCAGCCAGCTTCGTTAGTTTGGTTGGATTTTCAACTCTATTCGGTGTCGAATCTTCCTATGCTTCTATAGTTAATGGTGGGTTTGAGACAGGTAATTTTGACGGATGGCAAACTCTCGGTGATACTAGTATTGAGACATCCGCGTTTGGTAGTGGTCCCAAGGAAGGAGATTTTCAAGCGTTACTACGGACGAGTTCAATTAATGATTTTCAGTTAGAATCCTTTCTCGGATTACCTTCGGGCAGCTTGGATGCTCTGGGAAATGGAGATGCAACTGAAGGCTCTGCTATCAAACAAACATTCACGGCAAAGGCAGGTCAAGTTGTAAAGTTTCATTGGAATTTTCTGACAGATGAGCTAGACTTTGACGACGATCCATTTAGCTTCAATGACTTTGCTTTTGTTTCACTTACATCTTTAAATGAATTAGGCGATACTTCCTTAAGCTTCATGAACTCGTTAACAGAATTTTCTGATGAGACAGGGTTTGAGGAATTTTCTTATGTAATCCCAACCACTGGAACATATAGTTTAGGAATTGGTGTTACCGATGTCGATAATCGCATTTTCGAGTCCGGATTATTGGTTGATAAGGTTGCAGTGACCCCCGAACCCGCTTCTGTTCTGGGACTCTTAGCAGTAAGCGTTCTAGGCGCTGGCTCAGCTTTCAAGCGTAAACAACAGCGCAAGGCTTAAGTATATAGCCTTAAGCCACTCAAAAAACATGGCTTCTGCATGGAGACCACTCACTAAAAATACCTGGGGAGGTCTCCCTTTTTGAATAAACTATTAAACTTCATCCAAAACCTATCTCGGAGTGCTATATCTAATAGCAATTCACGCAACACTACTCATGTTTTCCATTTACATCCTCACCCATAATGAAGAATTAGACATCGCTGCCTGTATTGAATCAGCCCTGCTTTCAGATGATGTCATTGTTGTAGACTCATTCAGCACAGATCGCACGATTGAAATTACCTCCCGCTATCCCGTCCGAATATTACAGCATAAATTTGAAAGTCACGGAAAACAACGCACCTGGATGCTGGAAGCGATTCCTACCAAATATGAATGGGTCTACATTCTAGAAGCGGATGAACGTATGACTCCCCAACTGTTCCAAGAATGTCTGGACACTATCCAAAATCCCAAACACATCGGCTATTATGTGGCAGAACGAGTCCTGTTTATGGGTAAATGGATTCGCCACAGCACCCAGTATCCCCGCTATCAATTGCGCCTGTTCCAGAAAGATAAGGTCTGGTTTACAGATTATGGTCACACTGAACGAGAAGTTTGTAACGGTTTCACAGGTTTCCTAAACGAAACCTATCCTCACTATACCTGTTCAAAAGGCTTGACGCGCTGGATTGACAAGCATAATCGCTACTCCACTAATGAGGCGGCTGAAACGTTGCGACAACTCGAACAGGGACGAGTGAATTGGTGGAATTTGTGCGTGGGTCAATCAGAAGTCGAACGACGGCGGGCGTTAAAAGATTTGTCTTTGCGTCTTCCCTTCAGACCTTTGCTGCGCTTCATTTATATGTATTTTTTCCTCGGTGGTTGTCTAGATGGTCAAGCCGGTTTTGCTTGGTGTACACTACAGGCATTCTACGAATATCTGATTGTTCTCAAGAGTTGGGAGATGCAACAGCAGCCAATTGCATCCGGAAATAAGCGACAGGATAGCAACGGAGTAGAAAAAAATAAACAATACCTTTCCTTTGATGAGAAAACGCCAAGCGCTGTATATTAATAAACCCTTACGCAGCAATGGACAAACAGTTCAGGTGTTACCGGGTATTCGGTTTCCTGAGATTATCAACTGGGATGAAAAATTGATTGCCACGTCCTATGTTTTACCCGATGTGGCTTTGGCAGATGTGCCTGATGGAAAAGCAGTTGGTAACTGAAACGAGTACCTCTCAACTAAAGGAGGAGTCAGATTCAACTCAGTTGTCTAACTCTCCGTTTGCGAAAAAGTCTGAGAAGCCGAAGCGAAAAAAACACGGATTTGGTATCAGCAGCTAATTTCTATTTTGCACTAAGCCGTGAACTCAAGTACTAAGCCGTGAACTCAAGTTCCGGAACCTAAAGCTAAAACCCGTTAAAACGGGTTAAAACATCTAGTCAGCTTTAGCTGACTTTAGCTATCAGCCGGAAATTTATTTCCCGGCTGACCTATTGATTCTGAGAGTAAGGAGCAAACAAAATGCTGTCTTATTGAAATCTTGAAAAAGTTAATTTTATTAAATTTTTATCATTGTAAATACTTATTAAGGTGTAAATTTAACGTAACAGTCGTGATCGCACTTATTTTAAGAGTTGTAACAGCCGTTGTAATTCTCCACAAGCTACCTGAAGTGACGCAGGTGCGTTGTCTGGTAAGTTCTGAGAACGGCATTGTTCTGCCAGATTTTCTACAGATGGTTTACAAGCCGCTTCCTTCTGGTATTTTGAATACTCTGTCTCCTCATCCACGGTTTCTCCCTGCAAAAAATGTATCCAAGTCTCAATATTACGTTTAGGAATGAAAATCGCGATCGCGTCATCGGGTTGACGATTTTGTTGGGAATTTTCGCTGAGGGCGAGATCCAACTGATTGAGTCGTTCTTGCAAGCCACCTGTATCGGCATCAATCAACACAACCAATCCAATCGATACACGGTTTCTATTCTGACGATAGGCTTTGACTTCGACTGGATACTGACTCCGTACATACTGTTCTCCCGATTGGCTACCAGGCGGACATATTTTAGAGCGAAATATACCAGTCAAACCGCGCTTTTTCAAGAAATGACGGGCAAAAACTTCTTGCTGGCGATCCTCACACAGAATCACGATCTGCACTCTACGCTGACTCACTCAACCATCTCCTGGCAATGAGTTCTGAGACGGGTAATCCAGAACTATCAGCGACTTCATTACTAATCCGTTTAACTCGAACCGGAGCGTTACTTTGACGCTCAAACCAATAACCAATGGGTGACGCTAAAAGATAGTTAATTAACTCAGGATGGTGAGAAATCAGTAACGCTTGGAGTTGTCCCTCACTGCAAAAATCATAAAGCTGAATCAACCAAGGTTGAATTTCTGGTAAGGCTAAGAAATTTTCTGGTTCATCAATGCATAACGTATACTCTTCCTGTTTTGTGCCATAAATCAGTGTGTATAAAACAATTAACATCTTTTGTCCATCGGATAATTCTCGAAATCGATATTTAAGGGGTTGAGAATTATCTCCATCTCCGGCAATCCGTAGTGTCAGCACTAAATTTTGTTCGCTTACTCGTTCAAATTTAAAACTATAAAATCCCTCAATCACCTCTTTTAATACATTGGCGATTTCAGCAATTTTGCCTTGATCCTCAGAAATATAGCGATACCAAGACACAAAATTTTCCATTTGAATTGCCAAACGCATTTCTTCCTGGGAACTTTCATCAATCATCAAGCTGGGAATGATTTTGACGATAATAAATCGTTTAATCCGTTCTCTAAACCAAGTTAACTTGGTATTGTCATTTCTTGGCATCAATGAAGGTATCATAGACTGCGACCAGTCAAAGGAGTATTGCGGTCCCTCTGAATGGTTGTCTCGATAGAGTTGAACGTCACCTAACTCAAATTTCAGTAAGGGTTGGTTATCAAACCACAGACGTTCATACTCAACACGGCATTTATTCTGATTGTGACCAATACCCAATTCGTATTTGTAACTGCCACCATTCCCTTGAAGTTCGAGTTCAAACCGTTGAACAGTTAAGGTTTGCCAGCGGGTACAGTCGGCAGAGTCAAAAATTTTATCGACTTTGCTATCACCACTGACAAATGCCTGGATTTTCTGTAAGACTTCAAAAACTGTCGATTTACCCGTTCCGTTAGCACCCAGAAATAGATTAATCGTATCAACGTCAAGTTCAAAGTTGACTAGACAGCGAAAATTATCAATATAGATACGTTTTAACATAGGATTATCTATTAAAAAACAGACTATTTTTTTATCTATCAGTCTCTTGATTAAATCTGTTTTTTCTTCAAATTAAAGGGAAGGGGACTCACTACAAAATGCCACAAATACTGGCGATATCCTAACACAGGAGACAATCCAACGCTGCAAGGGATAGGGAAGCCTGGTTTGTATGCACCAGTACCCCCGTTTACGTGGAAATGCGATCGCTTATAGCGAAGACAGCCCAACGGCTAACCTAAGTGCCATTGAACTGAAAAGCGTGCATTTTGAGATCACTGAAACCCTTGATATACCGTAGGGTGGGCATTGCCCACCAGAAAACGAGGAGCGTGACATTCAATCGAAGCGTAGCCGTGAACTCAAGTTCCGGAACCTAAAGCTAAAACCCGTTAAAACGGGTTAAAACGTCTAGTCAGCTTTAGCTGACTTTAGCTATTAGCCGGAAATTTATTTCCCGGCTGACCTATCAAATGGCTGTCTGCCTTTGCGATCGCATCTAGCGAAGATAGCGCAACGACGAACCTCGCTGGGGAGTCTGTGTCCTTTTATCGCCGTCTACCAGAATTGTCAATGTTATGTATCTACATGCACCCCAGTACCTCTATAACACTGAGTCTACTTTTGCCCATATTAATTTAATTGTAAAGTTTTGTAAAAAATAGTTAGAGCAACTACTTCAATTAATGTAAATAAATGTAAAGTAAATTGAGCAACTTCCTATCGAATTGTGTCAAACAAGGGCGAAAACGCTGCATCGGTCAGCATTTTCTGGTAAAACCACTAAAGTTGCCCTAACTGTAACGCCAAGCCGATTCCAAGGGAAATCAAGCCAACCTTCCCTGGAACCCTACCCATGAGAAGAGAACACGGATCAAAAGGAGCGAGAACAGTATGTTCACTCACGTCAAGTCCACCATTCGTCACATCACCCCCGATGACCCCAAGAATCGTCACGTACTGAAGGTGGTCTATGTCGTGCTAGAGCCACAGTACCAAAGTGCCTTATCTGCGGCTGTCCGTTCAATTAATCAAAATCAGCCGGATATCGCCATTGACATCAGTGGCTACTTAATCGAAGAACTCCGCGACGAACAAAACTATCAGGCATTTCAGCAGGATATTGCCCAAGCCAATATCTTTATTGCCTCGCTAATCTTTATCGAAGACTTAGCGGATAAGGTAGTCGCCGCCGTTCAACCCCATCGCGATCGCTTAGATGCAGCGGTGGTATTCCCCTCCATGCCGCAGGTGATGCGCCTGAATAAATTAGGCAGCTTCTCCATGGCACAACTGGGTCAATCCAAGAGTGCGATCGCCCAGTTTATGAAGAAGCGTAAAGCCAAGTCAGGCTCATCCTTCCAAGATGGGATGCTGAAGCTATTGCAGACGCTGCCGAAAGTCCTGAAATATATGCCCATCGATAAGGCACAGGATGCCCGGAACTTTATGCTGTCGTTCCAGTATTGGCTAGGGGGTTCCTCTCAAAACCTGGAAAACTTCCTGTTAATGCTGGCAGATAAATATGTGCTTAAGGAAAGAAGCCTTGATTTTAATGATCCGGTGGTTTACCCAGATATGGGCATTTGGCATCCCCTGTCTACAAAGATGTTTGAGGATGTCAAAGAGTATCTCACCTGGTATAACAATCGCGACGATATCTCCGACGATTTAAAAGATCCCTTCGCCCCCTGTGTCGGTTTAGTCCTGCAACGTACCCACCTGGTAACCGGGGATGATGCCCATTATGTGGCAATGGTACAGGAATTAGAAGCCATGGGCGCACGGGTTCTGCCTGTGTTTGCTGGGGGACTGGATTTCTCTAAACCCGTGGATGCCTTTTTCTATGACACGCCCACGAGTAAGGGACAAGCCAATGTGCCACTGGTGGATGCGGTGGTATCTTTGACTGGATTTGCCTTAGTTGGGGGTCCAGCGCGACAAGATCATCCCAAGGCAATTGAAGCCTTAAAACGTCTCAACCGTCCCTATATGGTGGCATTACCCTTGGTCTTCCAAACCACCGAAGAGTGGGAAGGGAGTGACTTGGGACTACACCCGATTCAGGTAGCCCTGCAAATTGCCATCCCCGAACTCGATGGCGCGATTGAACCGATTATATTATCGGGACGAGATGGCACCACCGGGAAAGCGATCGCACTTCAGGATCGGATTGAAGCCGTGGCAAAGCGGGCGCTGAAATGGGCAAGCCTGCGCCGTAAGCCGAAACTGGATAAGAAGGTGGCGATTACGGTGTTTAGTTTCCCGCCAGATAAAGGGAATGTGGGAACGGCTGCCTATCTGGATGTCTTCGGGTCAATTTATAAAGTCATGGAAGCCCTAAAACATAACGGCTACGACGTGGAAGACTTACCCGAATCCGCCGCAGCCCTGATGCAAGAAGTCATCCATGACGCCCAGGCGCAGTATGCAACCCCAGAACTGAATATTGCCTACCGGATGTCCGTAATGGAATATGAACGGTTTACCCCGTACTCCACCCGTTTAGAAGAAAACTGGGGTCCACCACCGGGACATTTAAATAGTGATGGACAAAACCTGCTGATTTATGGTAAGCAATTCGGCAATGTGTTTATTGGCGTCCAGCCCACGTTCGGCTATGAAGGCGATCCGATGCGACTGTTATTCTCCCGTTCCGCCAGTCCTCACCACGGGTTTGCTGCCTACTACACCTATTTAGAACATCTCTGGCAAGCGGACGCCGTACTGCACTTCGGCACTCACGGGTCATTAGAATTTATGCCCGGTAAGCAGATGGGGATGTCGGGAGATTGTTACCCGGATAATTTAATTGGTTCGATTCCTAATCTCTACTATTACGCTGCCAATAATCCCAGTGAAGCCACGATCGCGAAACGGCGCAGTTACGCCGAAACCATTTCCTACCTGACGCCTCCGGCGGAGAATGCAGGGTTATATAAAGGGTTGAAGGAACTGAATGAATTAATTGGGTCTTATCAAACCCTGAAAGACACCGGACGCGGCGTTCCGATTGTGAACACAATTATGGATAAATGCCGCTTGGTGAATCTGGATAAAGATATCGCCTTACCGGAAAAAGACGCCAGTGAACTGACTTCAGAGGAACGGGATACCCTGGTGGGGTTAGTCTACAAAAAGCTGATGGAGATTGAGTCGCGGCTGTTACCCTGTGGGTTACACGTCATTGGTAAACCACCTACGGCTGAGGAAGCGATCGCGACTTTAGTTAATATAGCCAGTCTGGATCGTCCAGAGGAAGAAATCCTGAGTCTCCCCCGAATTATCGCCAACAGCCTGAACCGGGATATCGACGAGATCTATCAAAATAACGACCGAGGTGTCTTAGCAGATGTGCAGTTACTCCAAGACATCACCCAAGCCACTCGTGCGGCTGTGGCGGCGTTAGTCCAAGCCCAAACTGATGCCGAGGGGCGGGTATCCAAGGTGACGAGTCTGAATTTCTTTAATATGCGGAAGCGCACCCCTTGGATTGAAGCGCTAATTGATGCGGGGTACTGTCAAGTTGACTCGGAGGCGATTAAACCCCTATTTGAGTATCTAGAATTCTGTCTCCAGCAAGTGGTGGCAGATAACGAACTGGGGGCTATGTTGAAAGCATTGGAAGGGGAATATGTTCTACCCGGACCCGGCGGTGATCCCATCCGCAACCCGGATGTATTACCCACGGGGAAAAATATCCACGCCCTTGACCCCCAATCCATCCCCACCACCGCCGCCGTAAAATCAGCAAAAATCGTCGTAGACCGTTTATTGGCGCGACATCGGGCGGAAAATGGCGGAATTTGGCCCGAAACCATTGCCTGTGTTCTCTGGGGAACGGATAATATCAAAACCTACGGGGAATCCCTAGCACAAATCATGTGGATGGTTGGGGTGAAACCCGTTCCTGATGCGTTGGGGCGAGTGAATAAGTTAGAACTGATTTCCCTAGAAGAATTAGGGCGTCCCCGTGTAGATGTGGTGATTAACTGTTCTGGCGTATTCCGGGATTTGTTTATCAACCAGATGAATCTGTTAGATCAAGCTGTGAAAATGGCGGCTGAGGCGGATGAACCTGAGGAGATGAATTTTGTCCGCAAACACGCCATGCAACAGGCGGAAGATATGGGGATTAATCTGCGTCAAGCGGCGACGCGGGTGTTCTCCAATGCATCGGGTTCCTATGCGGCTAATGTGAACCTGGCGGTAGAGAATAGTACGTGGGAAAGCGAATCCGAGTTACAGGATATGTACCTAACCCGGAAATCCTTTGCCTTTAGTGCGGATAATCCGGGAACCATGGAACAGAATCGCCAGATTTTCGAGTCGTCGTTGAAAACAGCAGAAGCGACATTCCAGAATCTGGATTCCTCGGAGATTAGTCTGACAGATGTGTCTCACTATTTTGATTCTGATCCGACGAAGGTAGTCTCAACCCTGCGTCAAGATGGCAAGACGCCTGCATCCTATATCGCCGATACGACGACAGCAAATGCCCAGGTAAGGACATTATCGGAAACGGTGCGTTTAGATGCGCGGACGAAGCTACTCAACCCGAAATGGTATGAGGGAATGCTGAGTCACGGCTATGAAGGCGTGCGCGAACTCTCGAAGCGGTTAGTCAATACCATGGGTTGGAGTGCGACGGCTGGCGCGGTGGATAACTGGGTATACGAGGAAGCCAATGAGACGTTTATCCAGGATGAAGCGATGCGTCAGCGGTTGATGAATTTGAACCCTCATTCCTTCCGCAAAGTGGTGTCCACGTTGTTAGAAGTGAATGGACGCGGGTATTGGGAGACGAGTGAGAGTAATCTGCAGATGTTGCGCGAATTGTATCAGGAGGTTGAGGATCGGATTGAAGGGATAGAATAGTCGGTGACATGACCATTGTGTAGAGACGTTGCATGCAACGTCTCTACATCATGATCGGGGAAAACCCATAATCTTGTACAAAACCAATATCGGGTTGAATCTATCCGATTAACGAGGCGGCAAAGGGTTGATATTTCATCCCCCATCTGTACCCGCGATCGCACGTTTTTCTTCGCTGATGTTATAGTCGGTGACATGACCATTGTAGAGACGTTGCATGCAACGTCTCTACACCATCATCGGGACAAACCCATGACCCTGTACAAAGGCAAATATCGGGTTGAATCCACTCGATTACCCCACAGAGACTATGGCGCAAATGGCTGGTATTTAGTCACCATTTGTACACGCGATCGCACATTTTTCTTCGGTGATGTAATATCAGGAGAAATACACCTGTCCAAGATTGGGCAAATCGCCCAACAATGCTGGGCAGATATTCCTGATCATTGTGCCTATACTGATCTGGATGCTTATGTCGTCATGCCCAATCATTTACATGGCATTGTGATTATTAATAAACCTAATTCATCCTGTAGAGACTTGCATGCAACGTCTCTACATTCCGTGGCGACACGGAGTTCTATCGGGCGAGATCACTAATGTCTCCGAAAGCAGGTTCTCTGGGTGCAATCATTCGATCATACAAAGCAGCCGTTAGTCAGTGGTGTAAAAGGAATAATTATTCATCTTTTGCTTGGCAACCGCGATTTTATGACCACATCATTCGCGCTGATGGATCATTAGACCGAATTCGAGACTATATTATCAACAATCCGGCTAAGTGGGAAGATGACAAGGACAATCCCGCAAATTTGTGGATGTAATCTCTAATTATTAAATAATTTAAGAATCAAAAACTAAATATTTCATTTAGTTTTTGGATGTTGTTCAATATAGTTTTCTGAAATAACAATTTTTCCAAACTGGCTCAGCTTTAAGTCAGCATTATAGATAGTCAGATTTTGCTGACTTCTTGTAATAGCAGTGTAGAGCAGTGGGACTTTAGCTTCCTCTTGTTCTTCTTCAGGATTAAAAAATACAAGGATATTGTTAAGTTCCCATCCCTTAAAACTATGTATTGTACAGACTTTAATCCTTCCCCCTTGCATCCAAAAACCAGCTCTATAGCGACGTCGTAGTTTGTTTCGTTCTTCTTTGAAATTCTTTTGCTCATCCTTACATTCATTAGAAAGTTGAGTATTCTCTTCTTTCGACTCAAAGTTGCACTGTGGTTTCGGTAGCTTAAGCTCATCTAAAACCTGGCACACCTGCCAGCCATCCTTGACCGTACATACTAGGATAGCTATATCTGCACGAGCAGTATTTTTATCTTGAACAAGCTCTTTAACGTCTTCTCGTATAACATTAACTATCTCATCCTTTGTACCATCAAACCAGAGGTTACGCACTAACAAGTTACCTTGAGTGGATTTTATAGACTCTACAGAGCCAGACTCACCCTCTTGTTTAGCCCAACTAGCGAGAGCATTAGCAAGTTTCGCTGTTTGTTCTGGAATTCGATAAGATTCCTTTAGTAGATTCTTACCTCGAATTGGAATTTTTTCCCGTTCTTTCACACTCTTACCATAAATATTCTGCCGATCATCTTCGCAAAACATCAGATGATAACCAGAAGCACCTATTTTCTGTAGCTTTTGAATCCAAGCTCGTTCAAAATCTTGTCCTTCATCAATAAGCAGCACATCTATCGGTTTTTTCATACTCCGCTTATCTACTTCTGGGTTTTCCTTTAGATATGGAAAAAAGCGATGAAAGTGACCCACTTCGATATTTCGATGGTAATGTGAACCGTAATGACGGGCTAGGCGAGTAACCAAGTCACGAAGATAGTTCGCCATCGTGATGTTAAAACACACTAGGAGCACCTTTTTTCCATCTCTGGCAGCATTGACTGCCTTGTGAATTAGTACAAAAGTTTTACCAGAACCTGCAGCACCAAATACTCTACGACTTCCAGATTCATTAGGCAGTAAATCTTTCTGTTTTTTGTTAAAAGGCGCTAATAGAGTTTGAATATCCGTACTACCATGTTGAGGGTAAGCCAGTGCATTCGCTAATCGGTCAGCTAGCCCAATTTCCGCCATCATACCTGCAAATTGAGAACCGTGACGAAGACCACATCCCCTTATAATTCCTCGCAAAAAGTTCGGATTGAGGATGTTATTTCCAAATACATTTGAGTAAGGCTTAAGGATTGGCTTAAGCCTTTGTATTACATCTTCAGTCGTATGCTTGTGAAAGTAGACGATTGGCTGGATTAAACGATGAACACTCCGGTCAAGCAGTCGTTTAGCGTCCAGAAGTGGGATTTCGTGTTCAAAAATAGACTGACGATACTTTTCTACTTGTTTCAGTGGACAGTAATCTTCTTGAGATCGAGTTACCCATTTTCCTGTATCCCAAACCTGCCAGTCATACTCACCATCCTCATGGACAATAATTCGATAAGAATTTAAGTTCCAATCTTTAACCTCAAAAACCCCAATGCCAGCATCTTCGCTAAAAATCACAATGTCTGGTCGAAGACCATTTAAATGAGGTTGAACATATACAGTCCAGTTATCGTCAAGAGCTTGGTCTAAAGCCTTCATGAGAGCATCTTCACCATCTGTAAGCTTTTGGGGTAGGCTATCAATTTCTGCTCTATCTGGTACTAAAATAGCCATCTTGAAATTTTCCCTGGGATTCTTAAGTCTAAGTTCAATATAGCCAAAGCATTTCCAGCTTTACTACTTCTGTCTAACCTACACCGTGATCGCACTAAAAACCACGGATTATCTTGTCGCCTTCCAGGTAAGCTGTACTAATTTTGCTTCCCAATTGTCCCAAACTGTAGCCTATATTCATCGCAGCAACTCGCTCTTGGGGCGTACCATGATGATCAAGATTCCAAAAATTGTAGTCACCTTTGGTAAAGAGGCTGCTTGCAAAAGCACGAAGATCGCGATAGGGAATGTAATTTTTGACTCCTAGATAGTATCCCGCTAGGAAGTCAGCGTGCAATTCCCTAAGCTTTCCAATAAGCTGTGATTGATATTTCCACTGAAGAATATGAGCAAACTCATGTGCCATGATTCCCACAACCGCTAAAACCCCCTTATCCATACTAAAAAGTTCATCGTACAGGAGCCTGATACCTAAGTAGATCGTTCCATAGAATCCAGGATCAGTTACTCCCCAGTAGGCAAAGGCATTGGGACCTTGGAAGTCATCAATTATTAATAGAGTTGGATTTACTGTAAAAACAATCGCTAACTGACTATATTCATTGGAGATTAAGGAGTTAAGATTTGGATTCCCCGTACTTCGATAGACAGCTCCAGGGAAAGGACTTCCTAGCGTACATGCAGATGTATATGGGTGACTCCAGTATATGTTTACACTTTCAGATACTATTGGATTTACCATTGCTTTTACCAGTTGGTGTTTTTTATGATCAACAAACATTGACTTTATCCAAAAAAATATTAAAGAGTCGATGTATGCGATCGCGTCTGTCTTTCCTGAAGTGCGATCGCTCTCCACTAAAAATCAAGCTCTCAATTCCTCTAACACCAAAACTGCCAACCCTGGTAAAGAAGGTAAACGCGCATCATTAGTCAAAAAAAACGAAGCACCTTGACGAATTGCTGTAGCCATTTGAATTGCATCAGGCGTTCTCAAATTGTAAGCTGCCCGGAGTTGTGAAGCTTCCTCAGCAATAGCTACAGACACTTCGATAGTCGTCAAACCTTCTTCATTAAACAAGATGTCACGATATTGTTGAGCCAGTATTGTGTTCCCTCGCCGTAGAGGATAAACTAGCACTTCTAACAAAGTTATCACCCTCGGTTACAACCCTAAACTCACCGCGCACCATTGCCTCAAAAAAAGCGTCAGTCATCTCCAAGTAAGTCGGATTTTCCTCTATAAAGTAAATCAGTGGCGCACTATCCAAACCAACGACTTGCCCCTGTAACTGCACTATCCATTCCATGAGTCTCGTTCCTGATTAACATAGTCTTGAGCATCCATGCCATTCCAAATTTCTTTACCTAGCCCTCGCAACTCCAAGATGCTACGTTTGGGCTTAGGTGCTAACGTCACTCGTTGATGAATTAAGCTGAACAATTCTTCTATCAGCCGCATTTGCTCATCAGGAGTAAGGTTTTCAGCTAGACGACGTACTTCATGATAAGTAGACATATACTTTCTGTTGTAATGCTCTTGCCCTAAGTCCAATATACACAGAGTGATCGCCTTTGTGGCTCAAATGTAGAAGTTATTATGCTCCGAGTGGATTGAAACCGCCAACGAGTTAGGGCGTCCGATTCCTGAACCCAAAGGTCGCTTGATGGAAAGCCTAATTGATAGAAATTGAAGTGCGATCGCGTTTCTGTATCGGTGTATGCGATCTTTCCAGGTTCGACGGTAGGGGCGCAAGCCTTGCGCCCTTTCTCATGTGTCCATGATATCAGTCGCCTATTTTCTGATCCCCGTAAGAGATATCAAAATGTTTAGATAATATTTTATTCCACTTAATCTTATGATCAATTTGAAGCTCAGAATCTGATTCTATCAACAATTGAACAAACTTTTCTTCCTTTTCAGCTATAAAACCATTTCCATTTTCTTCTTCCTGACGCCCAAGAAATATTTGTTCTTTTAATTGTTGAGCAATTTCAGAAACCATCGGAATGCAGACCGAGTTTCCCACTTGCTTGTAACATTCTCCTAAATTTCCGTGGAGTTTAAAATTCTCTGGAAATCCCATAATTCTATAACACTCTTTAATCGTCAATTTGCGAACGGCATTTTCTTCAGGAAGATAAATAAAGAATCGCCCCGAGGTTTCTTGAGAAGGTATTGTAGGATGTATGCCTTCTACTGAATAAATCCTATTTGGTTGATGGTGAACCCTAGATAAATGATGAGTGTTGGGTCTAACTCCTTTTTTCCAAATACTCTTATTATTCCGATATCCTACAAAAATTAATCCCGATTGCTGTTGTTTGGGTTGATCTATTAAGGTATAGCTGTCTGGCTCTAAATATTCAAAATCTTCAGAATCAGAATTGGATAGAAAATTTTTTAATTTTGCTCTAGAATTTATTTTTTTTAATTTATTAAAATTAAATCGTTTGTTTTTGGTAGCAACAATAATTATTCTTTCCCGGTTTTGGGGGACTCCAAAATCTTTAGAATTCAGCAGACTATAATTGACTTTATATCCCAAATCTTCTAAAGAATACAAAATTACATTGAGCGTTCTACCTTTATCTTGATGCATTAAATATTTTACATTTTCCAGGAGAATAACCGGAGGTTTTTTGGCTGCGATTATTTCACAAATGCGAAAAAACAATGTACCTTGTGTATCCTGAAAACCTTTTCTTTTGCCACATATACTAAAAGGCTGACAAGGAAACCCTGCCGTTAAAACCTCAAAGTCAGAAATACTATTAACATCTATTTTTCTAATATCACCTGCGGGTTGATCTAAAAAATTATTAAAATATACTTCCTGACACTTGGGATCAATTTCACAAGAATACACGCATTCATAGCCCGTTTTTTCAAAAGCAATTCTAAATCCACCAATTCCAGCAAATAAATCAATAAACTTCAGTTTGTCCATCCCTGTTTTTCAGTAAGTTTTATTCTCTATTATAAAACATGGTTGCAGGTTCAGGCATCCCCAACAAGCAACCCAGAAAATTATCCAGTCAATATGGATCGGTTAAGACAACTAAATGAGAGTGAAACTACTGAAATATTATAGTTCATCTTCGGAGGAACTAATTCAGAATTTTGAACTTCGTGTTGATCTTCTCAAGAAAACGATCTGCCGTTTCAATACTTCCTCTCTGGGCGAGATAGTCCATAATACTCTCTATATCTCGGCTTGCTGTTGGTGTAATTCAGCCAACATTGCTCATCAATTAATCTAAGCGCGACGCTGTTGCAATTTCTCTTGCAGACCAATTATTACTGTTTCTGCATCCAACAATTCGCCTCGTTCAGCCGCTTCCACTCCAACCCTAATCTCGCGACGTAATTCCTCAAATCGTCCTTGATAAAGATTTTCTCGTTCCTGTAGCAGCTTAATACCAGCCAAGAAGACTTCATCAGTAGAAGCATACTTGCCGCTAGCAACCTGATTTTTGATAAACTGTTCCAGTTCCTGTGGCAATGTAATTGGCATACTAAAATCAGCCTCAGGTTAACCTGCTGCTATTGTAACGCGATCGCGCGTCCCGTTTCAGGGCAATAACCTTTGTAATCAACTGACAATAAACGATGAATCCTGAACAATCAACCATCAACCATCAACCCCCTAGAATCCGAGAAGAACATATCCACCAGCTACAACGTCAGTTTTTGACTCGTGGAGAACTGAAACTCCCCTGCGTACCAGCGCTGCGAAACTATTACCTGCATCAGATAGCTGCGCTACTGCAAACCATTAACCAGACATTGGGTGAAGAAGCCGCCAGTCGCTTGTCTCACAACCTGACACTCAAACTTGAAGAAGGATTTGAAGAATCGCCCCGTTCTCTATTGGTCATTCAATACGACCTAACTGCACCACCTGAACAACGCTTCAAGTTTAACTTTTCCCTATTGAGTCCATCTGTTGCAGATACCTATCAACAATGGGTCAATGAACGAGAACCGCCTTTATTTGGGTCACATCCCGATGCAAAACTGATGGCAATTGCAGCACAATTGGGAGAACCCGCTCACGTTCCGGTATTAGATATTGGTGCGGCGGCGGGTCGTAATACTCTCCCTTTAGCTAAACTCGGCTACCCTGTTGATGCGGTTGAATTAGCCCCAGTATTTGTTGAGCAATTACAAGCAATTGTCCAAGGCTCTAATTTACCTGTCAGGGTAATTCTTGGTGATATTTTCAGTCGCGAAATTAGGTTACGACCCGCGTATTATCGAGTAGTGGTTCTGGCTGAAGTTGTGGCATCTCATATTCGTGATCAAGAACAACTACGATTATTATTAGCCAAAGCTTGCGATGTTCTTTGTTCAGGAGGACTGTTACTTTTTAGTATGTTTTTGACAGTTGACGACTACGAACCTGATCCCGTCACCCAACAACTTTCCCAAGCCAAATGGTCTTGTCTGTTTACCCGCCAAGAATTAGCCAAAGCGATGGAACGATTGCCGATAGAATTAGTGTCCGATGAATCTGTGTTAGAGTACGAACGCGAACATTTACCAGAAATAGCGTGGCCCCCCACCAGTTGGTTTATTAATTGGTGTTTGGGGTATAATGTGTTTCCCTTAAACCAGGGAAGACCACCGTTAGAGTTACGTTGGATTCTCTGTAGACGGTTATAGTGATTGGTCATTCGTCATTCGTCAAAAAACAGTAAATTTACATTCAATACTTATTAAGCAATGAAAAATCTCTGAATCCAAAATTAACCACAAAAGCAACATTCAAATTTTCCATCGATTTAACCAGAGAGGGGATATCTCCCATCGGTTTTGATTCGTAGTGATTGAATAAAATAGCCATGCGTTTTTCCAGGTCGGGGCGAATTTCGGATGGAGACAACAAAACCAGTTTAAGCAGTAAAACTGTCATTTGTAGCGAACCCAGATTAACGACTAAATCATCAAACCAATAATGTTCTGGTTTTTCTGGACTTTCGACGATGAGTAAATTAAACAACTGGCTGCATGTTTTCTTGATCAGGAATTTGTCCAGTTTATTCTGATTATATTCAGTTAGCGTATTAGCCAGGTGTTTATTTAACAATCCATAAAAGTAATGTTGTCCATAGCTCGGATCAATTGATGCAATGATATACTGATATAAATTGTCTTTAAACAGAGAATACGAAGGCGTTTTTAATGTGCGGTGTAGAAAATTTTGTGCCTCACAGTAGGCATAGGAATTCTTGGCTTTTCCGCCAAACTGCCGCAGTGCCAGATGCAATTCGTCATCATCCAATAGGGTAGGATTTTTTACCAACGGCTTCCTCATTCTAGTAGGGGATACGCTTCCCTTTACTAGATAGGTTGCATACTGCCACAATTCATCTTCCAACTGTTGCTGTTTTTCCGCTTGCAGTTTTTGGATGGTTTGCTGAGCTTCCTCGGAACAGTCTTGACTCAATAGACAATAGGAAAATAAGAATGGATATCGCCCAATTAACTCAGCTAATTTCTTCCGTTCCCATTTAGAAGACTTTTCTGTAGATCTTGGCTCATCCACCACTACCCTGAGACGTTCTAAGGCTCGATATTCTTCTGAATTGATAAAGGTTTGTACGAGTTGTCGCAAACGGCTAGAGGTGGGCTGGTGGCTAATTTGGAACAGATCCAGCAACTTGTTGATCGCCATATTTTCTTTAGGCGTCATTTGCCAACGGTTCACCAGAATGTGACAGCAGCGATAAACGATATATTTAAACTCTTGATCCGCTCGTCTAGAGGCAGTAATTCTGTAAAGTATATCTAGAATTTTTGGATCGGAATAGTCGATTCCATGGATAAACAACTGATGGAAACGCTCAATCATTTGCTCCGGAGATTCCCGTTGTAAGCAGTCCATTAAGTGTTTGTAGAGACGTTCGGCTAGGGTGTCTAAGTCAAGCTCTCCCTCGTGATTTTGTTTCGCGACGAAAACAGGTTGAGGTAGACTAGGAAGAATCTGCTGCACCCACTGTTCACTAAAGACAGACTGGTAAATCGGGTTATAAACTTGTAGTTGACTATTCTGCTTGACCACTAATCCAGTCAACCGCAATTCCATTTGGGGACGACTGTCATTCGCCGTAATTTGTCCATCTTGTAAAATTTGCTGGTAGATATAAATAATTTCCGGATGACGCTGTCCACATTTGAGCAAGCGATTGCGGATCGTTCTTAGATGTTCAGGTTCATCAAAGGCTTCCCAATTTTCAATGACTTGGGTTTGAATCAGGTGTTCAATCCAAGCTGAGACTTTAGCTTTACCATTTAGTCCCAGAAAAATTTTTTTGAATGGATTAGCTTGCCAGGTTTCCCTAGTTTTAGGAGAATGTCTTTGTTTCTCAATAAAGTGACTGACTAATTTACACAGTTTTTGGGTGAGAAACGGTTGACCCCCTGTCCAGGCTAAAATTTCTTGGAGAATTACATCGGGATGACTAACGTTTCCGGCAAATCCCTTGGCTAAGGGTTGAATATCTTTGAGCTGAAACCCCGAAAGTTCAATTGCCTGACCAATATTGAATGGGGTGCAGTATTTATCTTGAATCAGATCAGATGGTGTAGCGACGCCAAGCAGAGCAAAGGTGAGGCGTTGATAGTTAGGATTAGTGGCTCGCTGATTGTAGCATGATTTGATAGCAGCGAAAAAATCATCCACCGGAAATTTTAAGCGGAGAACGTTATCGATTTCATCGAAAAAGATGACTAAGTTTTGCGGGATTGATTGAAGTAATACCTCATCAAAAAATGTGCCAAACCGTTGTACAATAGAGAGATGTTTGCGCGTAGACCACCAAGTTTCTAGTTCACTGGCATCCATGAGATCAAAGCTGCCAGCCAAGGTGTAGACAATACCCGCGTACCACTGTTCTAGGGTAATATTTTGGCATCCGATCGCGGTCAGATCAACCGCAGCGCAGGCAATCCCCACCTGCTTCAGGCGCTGCATCGTGCGAACCCGCAAGCTAGACTTCCCCATCTGGCGGGAGTTGAGGACATAACAGAACTCGCCAGCTTTCAGCGCTTCGTAGAGTTGATTGTCAGCTTGTCGAACCACGTAGGTAGGAGCATCAATAGGGAGACACCCCCCAACTTGATACTCGTAGGCTGAGTTTTCCATGGCAATAATGGGACGCACCTGAGGTTTAGGTAAAAATACGGGATTTCCCTCTGACAGGATTGTATCCTAGATTGTTATATTTCCCAGAACTAATCGCTTATGCATCACATTTAATGAATTAACTTCATAAATTCTTCATCAGAACCTCATATTTTGGGGATTAGTGTGAAGATTTGATGAAGTTGTCCCTAATACATTAATCAGCCTCTATGTATGCTATAAAGCGATAAGATTTCTAGTCCAGAACCCAGTGAACCAACAAAATAAAACGTGGGCTACTGCATCTCAGTGGGCTACTGCATCTCAACGGACACCAACCCTCCTAGTTACAGGGGGAGCCGGATATATTGGGTCTCATACCGTGCAAGCCTTAAAGCAGGCGGGTTATCAAGTTGTTATTCTAGATAATCTAACCTGCGGACATCGAGACTTCGTGGAAAATGTCTTGCAGGTTCCCCTAATTGAGGGGAGTATCAGCGATCGCGCCTTACTGGATCGGGTATTTGCCACTCACTCGATTACCGCCGTTATCCACTTTGCCGCCTCTGCCTATGTGGGGGAATCCTTCGCCAACCCAGCCAAGTATTACCGTAACAACGTGGCGGGAACTTTGACGCTGCTGGAGGCGATGGTGGCGGCTTCGGTGAAACGGTTAGTCTTTTCATCAACTTGTGCCACTTACGGTATCCCAGAGTCATTACCGATTACCGAAGAACAACCCCAAACTCCCATCAATCCCTATGGTAGTAGTAAATTGATGGTAGAGAAAATGCTGGCTGATTTTGACGCGGCTTATGGGTTAAAGTATATCTGTTTTCGCTTCTTCAATGCCGCTGGGGCAGATCCGGCGGGACGCTTGGGAGAAGATCATACTCCAGAACCCCACCTGATTCCCTCCGTGTTGTATAGCGCCCTCGGTTGGCGAGACTCCATTTCTGTGTTTGGCACCAATTATCCTACCCCCGATGGGACTTGTGTTCGAGACTATGTTCATGTTATTGATATCGCTCAGGCTCACTTGCTGGGATTAATTCGCCTGTTGAGTACAAATAAGAGCGAAATTTTTAACCTGGGGAGTGGCAAAGGTTTCTCCGTCAAACAAGTGATTGAAACCGTCGAGACAGTAACTCAACAACCGATCCCCGTGATCGAATGCGATCGCCGTTCAGGAGATCCCCCAATTTTAGTCAGTAGTGGGGAAAAAGCCAAGCAGGTTTTAGGTTGGCACCCTCAATACCCAGAACTCAAGGATATGATCACCCATGCTTGGCATTGGCATCAACACCGCCACGGTTGGCGAGAGAAACAATTGGTTCAGCCTTGCATTAGTGCATCTGGGGCATCTCGATAGTTTCAGCAGCAACCCAAAAATTCATGATCACCATGAACAGCGATCGCGCCGCTTCTACCTTACCCTTAGTTTCGGTGATTATTCCAGCTTATAACGCCGAAGCCTTTATTGAAAAGACGCTAAACTCTGTACTATCTCAGACGTATCAGAATCTGGAAGTTTTAGTCGTCGATGATGGTTCTCATGACCGAACTCCTGAAATTATTAAATCGATTGCCCAACACGATAAACGGGTAATCGTTTTACACCAGAAAAATGCTGGAGTCGCCGCCGCCCGAAATTTAGGCATTGAAAAATCTCAGGGAGAATTCATCGCTCCCATTGATGCTGATGATATTTGGTATCCCGAAAATATTGAAAAGCAAGTCCAATGTTTTCTTGAATCTGAACCCTCGGTAGGATTAGTCTATTCTTGGTCTGTGGATATTGATCAAGATGATGTCCCCACGGGTATCTTTCGTGCTGCCAAGATTGAGGGAGAGGTTTACATCACCTTGGTGTGTCACAATTTTATTGGCAATGCGAGCGCCTCCATGATTCGTCGAGATTGTTTCGAGCAAGTTGGGGGGTATAACTGCCAGTTGAAAGAACAGGCTGCCCAGGGATGTGAAGATTGGGATCTTTATCTGAGGGTTGCTGAAGTTTGTCAATTTCGCGTTGTCCCAGACTTTCTTATTGGTTATCGTAAAATTACCAACAGTATGTCCCGTGATTCTACTCAAATGGCAAAGTCACACCATTTAGTGATGCAAGCTGTACGACAAAGACATCCCGAAATTCCTACAGCTCTCTATGGATTTTCGAGTAGCAGTTTATCTATTTACTTTGCCCATCAAAGTCATTATTTTCAAGACCATAAAACAACTCTATTTTGGCTATGGCAAGCCATAAAATCAGATTTCGTCACACCCTACTTACGGCTGGGGTTTTATTTATTGGCTCTCCAAAGCAGTTTAGGGTTAGTCCTTCAGCTTATGAGAGCGAGAGTGGGGGTTGCAAAAAAACCATCGCTCAAGTCAAAAGAGATAAAAAACAAAATGACTCTTGATGACATTAAACGCCAGGACATGGCGATCAATCTTAAACTATTAGTTGGTGATGCCTTTCACTATCTTATTCCTAAACTGGCTCGGACTAAAAAAATAAAGCTAAAGTACGGAACGGTTGAACGTTAAATCTTAAATTGAAAGGAGAAACCTGTTGTCCATTTACTCTTAACCGTTACTAAGCTGTTCGGCATTTAAACCTTAATATCAATAACGGCGAAAGCCTTGTAGTGCGAGCATCTTGCTCGCTACTAATACCCAATTTAAATGCATGACAGCTTACTGACGTCTAAAAAACAACGATTGAAGAGGAAAAACTCATTAAAAGGCTACTCCTACTGCTAAAAATTTATCCCTGGGCAATTCCGGCAATTGTTACCCTAGGAATTTTGTCGTCCCTCTCGGAAGGATTAGGGATTAGCCTATTTATTCCATTTCTACAAAGCTTGTCTCAAAACTCCAACCCAACCGTCAGTGACAACGCTTTAATCAGCTTGCTCAACCAAGTCCTCAATATTGTTCCTGCCAGTCAGCGCCTAGTCATCATTCCTCTGTTTATTTTTGGCACGATTGTGCTGAAAAATGGCTTAACTTACAGCAATTCAGTTCTATTGGCATGGTTAAATTCGCGGATCAGTCATCGGTTGCGTTCTCGTATTTTCGATCAGCTTTTAAGCGTCAGCTATAGCTTCTTAGAAACGAAAGATTCCGGCAAATTACTCAATACCTTGGCAACGGAGACATGGCGCACCAGTGAAGCACTTGGGATATTGGTTAACCTGATTGTAAGTTCCTGCACCACCGTTGTTTATGTCGCCTTACTCCTACTGATTTCCTGGAAATTGACCCTGTTAGTCGGCGGGATCACACTTTTAATTTCCCTAATTATCCAGGTTGTGACGCGCCAGTCCAAAGTTCTGGGACAAAAGGCAGTCCAAGTAAATGTCGCTCTGGGAAGACGAATGTATGAAGGGTTAGCAGGAATGAGAACCATTCGAGCATTTGGACAAGAACCTTATGAGCAAAAACAGTTTGATCAGGCGTCTGAGCAAGTCCGTAATATCTTTATGAAGCTCGATACTCTATCAGCATCAGTCAATCCGCTTTATGAAGTGTTTTCGGCATTGCTCGTGTTGAGCATTATGATGATTGCTCTGTTGCAAGACCGGACGGCATTACCTACCCTGCTAACTTTTCTATTCATTCTCTATCGACTTCAGCCGCAGATGCAACTGCTCGGTAGCCATCGCGTTAAGTTGTTGATGTTAGCCAGTTCAGTGGATGATGTGATGTACTTTCTGGAACCCTCAGACAAGCCCTACATCCGCTCTGGCAATATAGCCTTCTCCGGATTGCAGCAGGCTATTTGTTTAGAATCCGTTAGCTTCCGCTACAATCCCCAGGATAAACCCGCCTTACAATCTATCTCCATCTCCATTCCCCGTGGCAAAACCACCGCGTTTGTGGGTCCTTCCGGTGCGGGGAAGTCTACCCTCGTTAACCTAATTTGCCGTTTTTATGAGGTTACGGAAGGCGAAATCTATGTAGACAATCATCCCTTAAAAGCATTGGATTTACCGTCTTGGCGTCGTCATCTGGCAATTGTTAGTCAAGACATTTATATTTTCAGTAATACCATCAGGGAGAACATTGCTTATGGTCGTTTAGACGCAACAGAAGCCGAGATCATTGCCGCCGCCAAACAAGCCAATGCCCATGAGTTTATCATGCAACTTACTCAGGGCTACGATACCAAAGTAGGCGATCGCGGAATTCGGCTCTCCGGGGGTCAGCGACAGCGCATCGCCCTTGCTCGTGCGATTATCCGCAATCCAGACATTCTGATTCTGGATGAAGCCACCAACGCCCTAGACACGATTTCAGAACATTTAATTCAAGAAGCGCTGAATACCTTTAGCCATAATCGTACCGTTATTGTCATCGCCCATCGCCTGTCCACTATCGAAAAAGCAGACCAGATTATTGTCCTTGAGCATGGACAGGTGGTTGAGAGGGGGAATCTTCAGCAGCTTCTCCAACTCAACGGACTCTTTGCCAAACTCCACCGACTGCAATATCATCGTTCACCAGCTTGACCCTCAAACCAGACTCATGTCCTACTCCATTATTGATTTGGACGTTACTCAACCTCTACCCACCCTCCAAACAAAGGAGGACGAAACGGGTATCGCCTTGGTGCTGCGCCGTAAAGACAGACCCATCGGTTTGGTGATGCAGGAACTCCCGCCAAACATCGTCCTGACTCCCGAAGAGTTAGCGCCACTCCTGAGTCGGGAAATTGGGACAAAGCTGCTTCAGGAAAGTATCCGAGAGGAATTAGTTTCTCCAGCGAATCCAGAGCCATTTCCTTCGCTAACCGTCGCAATTTGTACAAAAGACCGTCCCGATAATGTGGCAAGATGTTTGGAGTCTTTACTCAAGCTACAAAAATTAGACGGTTCGCCTCGTTTTGAAATTTTAGTGGTGGATAATGCACCGTCTGACGATCGCACCAAAGATTTAATTGACACATTACCAACTGTTTGCTATGCAAGGGAACCGAAAGCGGGTCTAGATTTTGCTCGCAATCGTGCTTTGCAAGAGGCGACAGGCGAACTTCTGGCATACCTTGATGATGATGTAACTGTAGACCGTCAATGGTTCAATGGACTGGTAGAAGCCTGGGCAGAAAATCCCGATGCAGGTGGGTTTACGGGCTTAGTTCTGCCCTATGAGTTGGTCACCGAGGCACAAATTCTGTTTGAAAAAAGGGGCGGATTTCGGCGCGGTTTTGAGAAAATCCGCCATGGACAAATTTTACCGGGTAATCCCCTCTATCCCTGTGGAGCCGGAATTTTTGGCGCTGGATGTAATATGGCATTTCGCCGGGAAGTTTTACTCAAACTGGGTGGCTTTGATGAGGCGTTAGATACAGGCGCACCGCTTCCGGGTGGCGGGGATTTGGACATCTTTTACCGCGTAGTTCGAGCCGGATATCCGTTGGTATATGAACCTCAATACTTAGTGTTTCACCAACACCGTCGGGAACGGGCAAAACTCCGCCATCAGTATTGGACGTGGGGGTTAGGATTTATGGCATTTGTGGTTAAATCTTACCAGCAAGACATCCCCATGCGTTTAAGATTTCGCCTGTTGGTCGGATGGTGGTTTCAATACCAATTGCGCCAGCTTGCAGAGAGTTTGCTAGGTTTTCATCCTTTACCACCGGGGATGATCTTGGCGGAACTTTGGGGAGGAATTGTCGGGCTTTTGGGAGAATATCCTCGTTCACAGAAACGTATTGAGCAGATTAAACAGCAATGTTCTTCAGAGGTGAAATTAGCAGTTCACCAACTGAGCGGATCTCCTGATGATAGTGTCATGCTTCACTAACCGATCTCAACCATCTAAAGCCAATTGAAAAAAATATCAGGTAATCATCTATTTTTTAGTAGCGATGAATAACAAACATCCCTATCGAGCAACAATTATCCCAGTTCCAGAAGCAGAACATCGCCCTCTGTGGTCGGTGATGATTCCTAGTTATAATTGCGCTCACTATTTGCGGGAAACCTTGGCAAGTGTGTTGGCTCAAGATCCAGGATCGGAGGTGATGCAGATTGAGGTGATTGATGACCATTCTACCCAGGATGATCCCGAAGCTGTGGTTAAGGAACTGGGTCAAGGTCGAGTAACATTTTATAGACAGCCCAAAAATGTTGGCTATATCCGCAATTTTGAAACCTGCTTAGAGCGATCGCGTGGTCGGTTCATCCACATCCTTCATGGTGACGATTATGTGCGGGATGGCTTCTATTGTAAACTTCAAAGGGCTTTTGAGAAAAATTCAGACATTGGTGCGGCGTTCTGTCGCCATATTTATATGGACGAATACGGACACTGGCAAAGCATTTCCCACCTCGAAAAACCGGAAAGTGGCATTGTACCGAATTGGTTAGAACAGATTGCTGCCGGACAACGGATAACCACACCCTCAATCGTGGTTAAGCGGGATGTTTACGAAAAACTGGGTGGGTTTGACCGCCGTTTCTCCTGCTGCGGGGAGGATTGGGAAATGTGGGTGAGAATAGCGACGGAGTACCCTATTTGGTTTGAAGTCGAACCTCTGGCTGTCTATCGAGTTAAGCGACTGGGTTCGCTAACCGAACGTTCTGTCAAAACCAACAAGTTGGTTCAAGATATGCGTAAAGCGGTAGAAATTATTGAATCCTATCTACCTGACTATTTGACGCCTACCGTCGCTTACCAATTGACCCGTCAGGCGAGAGAAACCTATGCCGGTTGGGCAGTAGAAACGGCAGGGAATCTCCTGGCTACTGGCAATCTAGATGCCACTGTATCCCAACTCCAAGAAGCACTTAAGTGCAGTCGTTCTGCCAGAATTTGGCGCTGGATAGTTCGCGTGCTTTGCTTTGAAGGCATTGGCTTGCTGTGGCGCAAGTGCCGTTCAATGTTGACATTGAATCGCGAAAACGTCGTCAGTTGCCAGGATGTTACCGGACAGTAAATTAAGTAGCAGATTTTATGAGTACGTTTATTCCTTGGAAAATTCTCCACCTAGAGTTAAGTGAAGGTATCCCAGCACTACCCGCAGAGCCGGACTATCAGGGAGTGTATATCGTGTTTTGGTGGCATGGGGTACCTCTGGGCGATCACGCGATTTCAGTTGACCAGTTACCGATGAGTGCTACGGAACTCGCCAATCTAATGGTACAAACGATTACGCCCGCCGTTGGCGATCGGCTTTTGCCTCAAGGGTTTAAAGCGGCGCTATCGGAGCATCCCGTACACCAGCCTCCAGATATACCCCCAGATTTTTATGCGTTACTAGCATTAAACCGCCCTCTAGAGAGACTTGATGAATGCTTATCAAACGAATCTGACGGTGAAGCGGTTTCGGTTGTGATTTGTACACGAGACCGTCCAGAGCAATTAGAAAAATGTTTGCGATCGCTCCACAGTTTATCACAGCCTCCCCAGGAAATTATCGTTGTAAACAACGCACCCGCTACAGAGGCAACAAAGGAAGTGGTTTCCCAAATACCTGATGTTCGCTACATATTAGAACCGCGTCCAGGTCTAAGTGTAGCGCGTAATACAGGCATTCGCCACAGTACAGGCAAGATTATTGCCTTCACTGATGATGATGTCGCCGTTCATCCGGACTGGATTCGTCGAATTCAGCAAGGCTTTGAGAATCCTCAAGTGATGGCGGTGACGGGATTAGTCTTACCTGGAGAACTCGAAACCGAATCTCAATTAACCTTTCAAACGGGTCACGGAAACTTTAGTTGGGGATATCGAAAGCGTATCTTTGATCAACAATTCTTTGAGTCAATTCAACCTCTGGGTGTTCCCGTGTGGCGCATTGGTGCTGGTGCTAACATGGCGTTTCGTCGCGAGATTTTTGAACAGGTTGGCAACTTTGATGAACGCTTAGGGGCGGGAGCCTCTGGCTGTAGTGAGGATTCCGAATTTTGGTATCGAGTCTTAGCTGAAGGTTGGCTTTGTCGTTACGAACCAACAGCAGTGGTTTTCCACTACCACCGCAAAGAACTTGAGCGTTATAAACAGCAGATGTATCAATACATGCGGGGACATGTTGTTGCTCTGTTAGTTCAATTCGCCCGATACGGACACTGGGGAAACTTGATTCGCTTATTTGTCATTTTACCGGGATATTACGCCAAGGTATTATTAGGCGGTATCCTCAGAGGTTTTGGTCTCAGGCATAAAATCTTAGTCACAGAAATTTTTGGGTGTTTAGCCGGAATCAAGTTTTATTTACAACATCGAGACTACGCTAAAAAATTAGCGGATATTTCTTGATTACCCGTTCATACTGTAATTTTAAATCTTAGCTATGTACAAAGCTCAAATCAATCATTTTTTGTCGAAAAATCCTTTTTCTCGTCCCCTAACTCAGGGCTTTTTCTACCGGGAAAAAATGCGTGCTATTTATCGCATTGCTCCAGAACAAAATTTTCAAAATATTCTCGAAATAGGTGGGGGTCAGAGTGGTTTGACTGCTTTGTTATACCCCCAAACCAAAGTCACAAACCTAGACCTAAATCCTGACCATGCTAATGCTCCCTGCAATCAACAGGAACGAGTTAGTTTTGTTTGTGGAGACGCTACAGCGCTACCGTTTAATGATAATTCATTTGATGCTGTCACCATGTTCGATGTTTTAGAACATATTCAAGCGCATGAAAAAGCTGTATCAGAAGCATTGCGAGTAGTGCGAGCAGGCGGTTTTCTCTTAATCAGCACTCCCAACGAAAACTGGCGATTTCCTTACTACGAATTTATGAAACCTATTTGCCCTAGTGATACTGATGTCATGGCTGAATGGGGTCATGTCCGACGTGGCTACACTTTAGATGAACTGAAGAAGCTGATTGGTTTATCCTGTCAAAGTTATGCTACCTTTATTAATCCAACCACTGTGCTATGCCATGATATTGCATTCTCCCATTTATCCCCTCTGAATCGTGAGTTTATTTGTGCTTTGCTCAGTCCCATTACCTGGTTAAGTTACACCCTACACAAGCCTGAATCTATGGGTACAGAAACCGCATCGGCTTGGCAGAAATAAAAAAATGTACAATGTACAAAATTTACAATGTAAGCTAGAGTTATTTGCTCTAATAATAGATAGGGTATATAAAAATATTACAGAACAAAAACAGTTACAATAAAATAACCAAGTGAATGAACAGAGCCTTAATTTAGATTCTCAAAAAGTAGATGAAACCTTTTTTACCGTAAAATTACCGGAGCAAGTAGGACTCTCTGACCAACTATGGCATCTATCAAAATTATACACCCTTGGTATCGCTTTATCTTATACTTACGTTCATACGCCATTTAAATGTCCTAGAAGTTATAATGTAGGTTATTTTGAAACAGTCATTGAAAAGTCAAAAAGTATTCTTAATAAATTTACATCTATTAACAGCTCATCGACAGATAAACTTATTGAATTTATTGGTTTAGACAAGCATGAATTAAATATAAGCGACCAACAATTCGAGTTATGTAATATAGTAGAAATAAATATAGATGAAATCTTAAAAGATGATAAAATAAATTCCACATCCGATTTAAAAAAATGTATTGAATATTTTGGTTTATATTCAAAAGAAAAAATCTATTCTTTTGTAACTAAAGGCATCTATAAATTTGAATCGAAGATAGAGCAGATAGTACGCAGTGCCAATTTAGATGATAGTACAATTAAAAAATTGAAGCTTCCAGAAAAATACTGGAAAGCCAAAGAAAAATTTTCTGGTAAATTTTCTATTGATAATTCAAAAGTCAAGATAACATTACATATTAGAAAAGGCGACAGAACCTGTATCAATTTAAATGGTAAATTAGTTTCAGTATTTGCATCATCAATAAAAGTGATTGATAGTACAGATTATAGAGACGAATTGAAACAAAGCCTAATGGATACTACTAAAGCTTATAATCTTATTCAAGAAATATTTAATAAATACGGAGAAGAGTATTTTTCTGTACAAGTACTTTCTGATGGTTATCAAAGAACATTTTTTACTATTATATGGGCGATGGTTAGAGGCAAAATAAAGCTAAACCTAAATGATTTAAAGCAACTGCATAAAACAAAAAAAGCACTAAGTAAAGAATTCAATGATTTTTTACGCTTTTCAAATATTTCTCTTGTAGTTGGTGAATCAAAACAAAATCTTTTTCAAAGTATTCATGCAATAGTTTGTGCAGATATATTAATTATAACTTCAGGAGGATTTGCATATTGGGTGCATAATTTTTTCCGTAAAAGCAACCAACCGTCACTGATTATTAACTTAAATTCATGTGACAATAAGGTTGTTAATAAAATCAGTAAATTCTTGTGATTATTATTGATTTATGGTTTCATATAGTATTTTATAAATTAAATAAATCATGGATATTAAAAAGATTATTAAACCTCTGTTTACTTTAAAATATTACCTTTCAAGAGAGGGAATAAAGTATTTGCTCAGGGATATAAAAGGGAAATTTTTATATTTGCGAAACAATGATTATGGCATTCCAGAACCCCTGATTAATTATACCCCTTTTAGATTTTGGATTTATCCTTCATATTGGCGTTATGTACTGACAAAATCCCTAAAAAACTTGGGACTTTGGCATCCAGAGTCTCATTTAAAGAATAGCCAGAGACGTTACTTGACAGGGCGTCCAGATCCACTGGCAGGAATGGGACATCAACTGTCCAACTGGAATGCGGCTTTGATTTATTCGATGAAATATGATCTCAAATTTGTTCATCAACCTCTTGTGACGGCTGGAGGCTACAATTGGGAAGAATTTTTTAATTTTGGTGACGGAGAAGTAGTCTACGATGAAATTATCAAGGATCAAACAGTCAAAATAGTCAAATTGCCGAGAGTGCGATGGATTAAAGAAGATGATTATGGACAGTATGTTATCGGTGAAATTATAAAGTCTGCCTATCCGGGTAGTCATATTCTCTTTCAGCTACAGAGTGATTGCACAGCTCCTAATGTTTATGATCATACGCCCAGTTCAGAAATTCTGAGACGAAAATATTGGAACACCAGAGGCAAAAATCCCGTTGAGTGCGATTTTAAAGACGATGGATTAAATATTGCTTGCCATGTCAGGAGAGGAGATATCGTAACGACCAATGATGAAAATGTTAATCTCCGCAAAAGATGGTTAGAAAATTATTACTTTATAGAAGTAGTCAATACAATTAAAACCTGGCTACCAGATAAAACATGTTACATCCATATATTTTCGCAAGGTGTAAAAGACAATTTCCAAGAATTTGATCAACTCAATAATGTTGTTTATCATCTCAATGAAAATCAATTCAAAACATTTCATAGTATGGTCGTCGCAGATATCCTCATCCTCAGTCCAAGTTCTTTCTCTTATAAAGCAGGTATCATTTCTCGTGGCATTAAAATTGCTAAATATCCTTGGTGGCATGAGATTCCTAATAACTCTGAATGGTTGCGGAGTGATGAAGATGGTAATTTTAATCCATATCCAATACTAGAAAAATATTCAAACTAATAAAATACTACGATAAAGCTTAAGGGTGTGCAATGAAAATAACTGGTTCCCGCACGACAACGTATCTGCTTCTGGCAATCCTGATTACGGCAGCAATTCTACGGTTTAATCACATTAGCCAACCCTTCACGGATATGTTCAGTTGGCGACAGGCTAGTACAGCGATGATGGCGGAAAATTTCTATCGCCGTAATTGGAATATCTTCTACCCAGAGGTGAATTGGACGGGTCCTGGTCCAAACTACCAAGGACGTGAATTCCAAACTGTAACCTACCTTGCTGCGCTACTTTATACAATTGTCGGTCAACAAGATTGGGTTGGGCGTAGTATCGCTGTAATGTTTGGCTTGTGGGGTATTTTTGCCCTCTACAAACTTGTCCGTCGCCTGTGGAATGAAGAACATGCCCTCGTCAGTGCTGCGGTTATGGCGCTGTTACCAGGAAGCGTTTTCGTTGAACGCTCATTCCTCCCTGATCCGGCAATGGTTGCTTTAGTCACAACCAGTGTCTGGATGTTGGTGGCTTACTGCCAAACCGAACGCCTGCGCTATCTAATACTTGCAAGTTTATTCGGTATTTTGGGCTTCTTAACGAAAATCCCCGGCTTAATTATCGGCATTCCCATGCTGTACGCAATGCTGACAATTCTCAGTCGCAAGCGGATGTTGCATCCAAAGAAGCTAGTCACGATTGGTGTTGCTGCGGTGATCACACTCTTACCCGTTATCACGTATTACCTTTGGGCAAGACATCTTTCCCTGTCCTATCCCCCCTATCATTTTGCAGGTTCTGGAAATTGGCTGTGGGACTATGGGTTAGAAAATTGGTTCAACGAAAAATTCTTTTTGCTCCAACTGGGGCGACATCTCAATGGCTGGATGTGGACGGAACCGATAATCGTTCTTGTGTTTTTTGGTTTATTTATTCATCCCCCCCATGAGAAAGCGGACTCTGATCAACACTCAGTAGGTGACTTACAAAAAGCTCCATGGTTATTTCATTGGTGGATGATAGCTTTTGCTATTTATTACCTGATTGGAGCCAAGGAGCTGGTTGGCAATCCCTGGAACCTTCACCTGATAAACCCTGCAGCCGCAGCACTAGCCGGGAATGCAATTATCGCGATCGCAGCCTTCACCAACCGAATAGCGCGTTCTCGACTTGCAGTACCTTCCGCGTCGGCTGCTTCACTCGTAACTATAGTCGTCATACTACTGAGCATTGGTGGATTTGCTCATTGGAATTTGAGGTGGATATACCATCCCTACGCTCAAGAAAGTTATACCCTTGGACTTGCTCTGCGAGAGGTATCCCCACCTGAGGAACTTGTGATTACTATGGCAAATGATTTGGGCGATCCGGTTGCAATTTACTATAGCCGAAGGCGGGGATGGGTATTTCCACCTGCTGAACCCGATAAAGCTTGGGGTGAACTCCCTGAAGATGATCAAGAAGCGATCCGATTATTCAATGAACTGCAAAATCAGGGTGCGGACTGGCTAGGTATTGTTAATCGGCACAAAAAGCGGATCTGGAATCATCACCCAATGCTGGCTGAGCATATCGAACACACCTGTGAACTGAAGCAAGAAAGCCCAGACTGGTTCATTTATCGCATTCTTACTCCAGAAAAACAAACTCAGCTTTCTGTCTCCCCATGAATGCGCTATCAGTTGTGCGACTACCCCTGCTACTTGACCGGATGAAAGCCCATAACCGTGAGTGAATGGAGGCTTTGCCAAATGAACACCCAATCCAAAGCCGCGATCGCATTACTGCATTGGGGCGATCTAATTGAAGATTTTCTCGATAGCATCGGCATCTCCTTCGAGGGATTCTGTAAGGAAATGACCGGTGGCTGGATGTTCGGTTACATCGACGCCTTGCAACTTGCTGGCGTGCGGACAGTATTATTCTGTGTTTCCGCCCAGGTGAGTACACCGACACGCTATACCCACTTACCCACAGGTGCAACGATTTGTGTACTGCCTGCCCCTAAACGCTATCGCGCCATCCACCGCCCCATGGTTCGAGGTGTTAGTTACCTACTATCAGCCGTAAGGCGAGATATCGCCCCTTACCTAGCCACGCCCTTGAGGATACTCGCCCACGAACTACGACAGGAAGGCTGTCAGGCAATTTTATGTCAAGAATACGAATATGCCCGCTTTGATATGTGTGTCCTGTTAGGGCAGTTAATCGGCTTACCTGTGTTTGCCACGTTTCAAGGAGGAGACTTCCAGATGAGTCGCCTTGAATATCCCCTGCGTCCATTTTCCATGCAAGCTTGTGCGGGTTTAATTATCGCCCCCCAGACGGAAGTCCAGCGAGTGCAGTCTCGCTATGGTGTACCATCCAGCAAGATAGCCCAGATTTTCAACCCATTAGACCTGAGTATATGGGATGAGGGCGATCGCGTGACCACCAGAACCGCCCTAGGCATCCCACCAGAGGCTGAGGTAGTGGTTTGGCATGGGCGAATTGACCTGCGTCGTAAGGGACTCGATATCCTAACTACGGCTTGGGAACAGGTATGTCGCGATCGCCCAGCACGAGACTTGCGGCTACTCCTGGTTGGCACCGGTAGCGATGCGGATCAACTACGCCAACGGATTGCCCAAATGCAGTTACCCGGTGTAGTTTGGATCAATGAGTATATCCTTGACCGCAGGGCTATCCGGAACTATCTGGCGGCGGCTGATCTCTACACTCTCCCCTCTCGTCATGAAGGGTTCCCGGTTGCTCCCCTAGAAGCAATGGCTTGTGGTTTGCCCGTTGTGGCGACTGATGCGCCCGGTGTACCCGATATTCTGGAGAAGGGTGAGTTATCAGGGGGACTGGTTGTCCCTCGCGAAGACGCAACCGCTCTAGTACTGGCTCTGGGTCGGGTTCTTGATGATCCCGCATGGCGGTGTGAGTTGGGGAAACGTGCCCGACATCGAGTAGAAATGAGCTTCTCTCTAGAGGCAGTAGGTCAGCAATTGCGCGATTTCCTTTTTAAGGATACATGAACCGTAGGGGCGCACCGACGTGCGCCCGATTTAACCGACGTGCGCCCGATTTAACGGTATTTTGTTCGGATGCAATCATGGTGCGTTACGGCGACATTCAAATTAACCCGCTCATGATGATCATCAATTACGCCTAACGCACCCTACGGAAATACTACGTAAAATCTAAAACAACAAGCGGAAATTGAGTAAAGGGCGACCCGACAAAATTGAGTGGACACAGTTTTTAATTGATGCAAGCGGGTCGCCCCTACTAACTGGTGTTTTTTCAAAAGGAATAGGGACGTTATTCTTTAACTGATGATTCTGACGCCTTGTGACTAAAGAGTCGGAAATACAGGCTGACAAAAAACTCTTTAATCGGAAATGCCAAAAACGTTAGCGGATTAATCGTAACGATAATATTCCGGACATCTCGCACCGCTAAATTAACAATTTGTTTTGCCACCCAATCCGCCGACATAATGCCAATGGGATTCAAATTACTCTTAAATGGTCCTAAAATCAGTTTGCGGATTACACAAGGCGCATCGAGACGGCGTAATGTGACGAAATCCCCTAATGCCCGTTTGCTTAATTCATACAGAGGACTGACGGCGGGACTGACTTCGGCTTCTGAGGTATTCACCCAGACTTCCTTGCGGGCAATATCTTGATTGGTGCGAACTGTCTGTAAAAATAATTCTAATAACCGCCAACTGGAGAATGTATTCACCTCATAAGATTTGGCGATCGCGTCAGCGGTTCTTTCTCCATGGACGTTAATCCCATGATTGAGAATCAATATATCAACGGATTCTAACTCAGCCGCAATCTCAGATTCCTGTCCCACTTGCCAGGTAATCGTTTTCACCGATAGCGGTTCACCCGCTGCGGTTAAAATAATCGGGTCTGACTTTGAGGTTAACCCGATAACTTTAGCCCCTCGCTGGTGCAACTGATACAATAGCGATCGCCCCAATGTGCCAGACGCCCCAGTAACGGCTACTGTTTTACCTTTCAGGGATAGCGCGGTACCCATAAGTTTATCGACGAAGGTCAATGTGCCACAATAATACGCCTTTTGGTTATCAAAGTGATGTCGCCAATGATAGGGGCGATTGACTGTCCAGTTTGAGGGGGGACTAAAGAATGGTCCTGGACGATGGGTTAAGTCGGTTAGTTCATCTGCACCAGCGAGTCCACTCCCTCGCGCGATCGCACTTCCTAAAAAGCTTAACGTATAGACAACCCCCGCCAACGCCGCCCAATGGGGTTCACTCCAGACATAGGCGATTCCCCACAGCCCGAGGCTAAACAGCAACATCACCAGGGATTCGGGTAAATCATTGTACCAATGGGCTTGGCGATAAATTTGCTCACTCACCGGGGTTAAATCCGGTTTGAACACCCGATGGTGCCAAACGTGCAACCGATATAACGGTGTCCAATGATGGGACAAGACGTGATAGAAGTCGCGGATTAGTTCCACCCAGAGAACAGAACCCAGTCCCCATGCTGCTGTACTCAGAAACGATATCACCATACAAACGCTATATCCTCACCCATGCAGAACCAGCAAACGTTAAAATACTAGAGCATACTCCTCAAAGTATAAAAAAATTAACGAAATAAGATACAATTAGATACAATTTGCGTGGGTGGAGAAATCAAGGAGCGTATGCCAGAGAACTCCTGGACAGAGAATAATCATAGCAGTGAGCTTGATTCCCTTAGCTCTCTGCTGTCTGAGTGGTCTGAAGATGATTTTGAGAGCGACTTTTTCTTTCAGGGACTCGAAGGGCGACGACGCAAAGCGGCGTTGGCGCTGACCCTGATTTGGGGCGGGACGATCACTCTGCATCTGCTGTCCTGGGGGTATTGGTTAGTCTTTGGGTTAACCGCACTGTTAGGGATTCAGGCGATCCGGGTATTAGTGGCGCGACCGATCCGAGTGCCAAAACCGCTACAGGGGGAGAATCCGGCGGATTTTCCGTTTGTGTCCTTACTGGTAGCGGCTAAGAATGAAGAGGCGGTGATTCAGAACTTAGTGAGGATGCTGTGTAACTTAGATTATCCCCAGGAACGCTGCGAACTCTGGGTAATTAATGATCACAGTACCGATAAAACCCCAATCCTTTTAGATCAACTGGCGGCAGAATACGATCAGTTAAACGTATTTCATCGCGATGCTAACGCCACAGGCGGTAAATCGGGGGCATTAAATCAAGTATTACCCTTGACAAAAGGGGACGTGATTGGTGTCTTTGATGCCGATGCCCATATCACTCAAGATCTACTGCGGCGAGTGCTACCCATCTTTAAGCAGTCGAGAGTTGGCGCGGTACAAGTGCGAAAAGCGATCGCGAATGCGCGTCTGAATTTCTGGACAAAAGGACAGATGGCAGAAATGGCGCTGGATAGCTATTTCCAAAACCAACGGACTGCCATTGGTGGGATTGGTGAACTGCGGGGAAATGGTCAGTTTGTGCGCCGTGCGGCATTAGAACGCTGTGGCGGCTGGAATGAGCAAACGATTACCGATGATCTGGATTTAACGATACGCCTGCATCTGGATCGATGGGATATTCGTTTCCTCGAATTTCCTGGCGTGGATGAAGAAGGTGTGACAAGCGCCCTATCTCTATGGCATCAGCGGAGTCGTTGGGCAGAGGGGGGATATCAGCGTTATTTAGACTACTGGCGTTTGATTGCTAGTAATCGTTTGGGTTTGAGCAAAACCATCGATTTATTCTCATTTTTAATTATTCAGTACCTATTGCCAACGGCGGCTATACCGGATTGTTTAATGGCGTTGCTTCGTTCTCGTTTGCCTCTGTATAGTCCGATTACCGGATTGACTCTTGTCTTGTCTTTCATTGCCATGTTTACGGGATTGCGTCGGATTCAACGGGATGAACCGTTGACAATTGGCAGTTTATTTCTCAATGTTTTGCAAACAGTGCGCGGTGTTCTTTATATGATGCATTGGATGCTGGTGATGTCAGCTACAACCGCTCGCATGTCTGTGCGTCCCAAGCGATTGAAATGGGTGAAAACGGTGCATCAGGGGACAGGGAAGGAAAGTTTTGAGTTTTGATTAACCCTTCGGCTTCGCTCTACAGACAGATCCCCGACTTCTCCAAGAAGTCGGGGATCTTGCTTGAGGCTGCGATCGCCTCAACTTGAAGAAATATTTAATCGGTTAATATATCGGGATGCATCGACCTCTTCGCCGCGAACAATTGAGCCGACAAATGGGAATCAATCTAACCCTACCTCCCCGGCTCAATCCCAAGATTCCCTCGCGGCTACGACGGAGATGTCCGGATCAGGTTCTCAGACAATCACTTCAGCTAAAACGCTGACGCAGAAAGAACTTGAGGCTTTAGTTGCCGCGATGCGGGGGACAGATGGGGTGGAAATAAAAGACCGCCGTTATCGGGGAAATGTTTATCCACAATGTTTCATTGGTGCGGAAGCGGTGGAATGGTTAGCACAACGGATTCAGGGGTCTCGACAGGAGGCGATTTGTATTGGGCAAATGTTGATTGATAGGGGTATTATTCATCATGTGATTGATGATTATCCCTTTCAAGATGATTATTCATTTTACCGATTTTATCGGGATGATTGTTGAGCCAGGTGATTGACAGCGTGGTTCGGCTGGCACACCTTATTTGGTGGATTAGAATTGTAGGGGCGCAAGGCTTGCCATTAGTGTCAGCTTAAGCTAAACCCCACACCCCCAGCCCCTCTCCCACGCCGGGGTGAGGGGAGTAAGCGTGTCTGGTTCCCCTTCTCCCCAGGGTGGGTGATGGGGTTAGGGGATGCGGGGGAAAATGTTGAGGAGTAGATAGACACGGTTTAACACCTTGCCAGCATTGGTTTTCTACCTTAAGTTGACACGGCTGCACATCGGTGCGCCCCTACTCACCTGGTAAGGATTTGGAA
>NZ_JAVJTO010000010.1:0-18861 GCF_040220235.1 Coleofasciculus sp. B1-GNL1-01 | reverse complement strand
TCCACTCCGACCCCATCCCGAACTCGGCTGTGAAACGTTGCTGCGGCGAAGATACTTTGGGGGTTGCCCCCTGGGAAAATAGCTCGATGCCAGACTTCTTCTTTCATCAAGCCCTCTTTTCTTCACGGAAAGGGGGCTTTAGTTGTTGTTAGTTGTTGTATAGCGTTTTTCAATTGGATGAGATACAGATTAGCAACTGAAACCCTTGTCCAGCAAGCCTCACCTGTACCTCACTCATTTTCTAACCATGTCTCAATTACCTTGGCTGTACAATATCCTTCATATACCATCGGGGCGAAAAAATTACCGTCACATAAAGCGCCGATAATACTTAGTCTATCTTGGCGTTTACCGGGTCGCATACTATATAATCTTTCCCCTTTTTGGCTCCATCCGTAGGGATAGCTTTCATTATTGTTGATTCCGCTTTCATCTATGTATATTACCTGTTTTGGTCTATAGTTAGCTAGTTTTTGTTTAAACTCGCATCTGGCATCTTCACATCTCTCCTGATAGCCATAAGTTTTTTTTTACGAGTGTAGCCAATTTTCTTGAATCCTCTACTAATTGTATGATGGCTGACATTCCCCTACAGTTGAGCTAATTCTTTTTGAGTTTTGTCCGGGTTGGCTTTTCTCTAATTCTTTAAACTTATGGTTTTGATGCTTGTGTTTCCTCTCTAGCTATTCATCATTTGACGGATGAAATGAAGGTAAAACTGTTTACTAAAATTGGGGAAAGCCTTAACCCTGGCGGTGTGTTTTGGAATGCTGATCCGGTTGTTCCTGAATCACCAATTTTGTCAGAAGCCTATAAGCATATTCGCGAGGAATGGTGTGTAAAACAGGGAACCACATTAACCAAAGTCAGGACGAAAACAGGTAAAAGTATTCCTTACGGTTATTCTCAACCGGATCAATTAGTTACATTAGCATCCCATCTAGATATGTTGAAAACGGCTGGGTTTGAATCTGTAGCCGTACCTTGGAAATATTATGGGTTAGCCGTATTTGGTGGAGAAAAGACAGAAGGCAAAGGGTAGCAGGGGAGCAGAGGTTGTAGAGACTCCTCCGGTGGACGTGAAGCTTTTGCTATAGCGAGGAATGAGCCTCAGAATCTCGCCAGATGTTTCAATGACTCCGCGAACCGTAGCGCGATCGCTCTCTGAGAAGAATGGCATTATAGGTTAAAGAGGATAGGGAAATAGGGGCGATGGCAAAGGATTCTCACCGACCCAAAAAGGATGACGCCGTTCTCGGCGGTAAAAATCCACCCCCAACTAAAGGCGTAGTCTTAGGTGGTATTGCTGGGGTGAGGATGCGTTTAACCTCTCTTGTTGTAGAACAACGTTTAGCCGCTATTAGCGAAGCCATCGCCTATGGGGATGCGGGGTTAAGTTTGGTGCAGGACGCTTTTGTACAAGATGAATCCCCACGGGTACGACAAGCAGCACTCTTAATCCTGTGGAATCAGAAACAATCGTGGGTTCAGCAAGCCATTCAACATTATGTCCCGGCTAATCGGATAGCCTGGTGGCGGTTAGATGAAAAAGAAGGGGACATCGCGGCGGATAGTGTGGGGGGAAATGATGGCACAATTAAGGGGGCGACACCAGTAACGATGGTTCCGGGTCGAATGCCGGGATTAGGTGGTGCGGGACATCCGGATGAGGTGAATCCGGAGTCTTATCGCTTTGTCGAATATGTTCTACCTCAAGGGTTAGGGAGTGCGCTGCAATTTGATGGGGATGACTATGTGGAAATTCCCCATGGATCAGCCCTGAATTTTGGGGTTGGGGATTTCTCGATTGGTGTGGGTGTTAAAAGTCGTAGTCGCGGACTTGAGGTAATTTTGGATAAGCGCGTGGAAACCTCGGGTTCGGTGCAAGGATATTGTTTATATCTGCATAAAGGTCGGTTGGGTTTACAATTAGCGGATGGAATCGAGTCTGCTTGGACGAATTATGATAGTCAGCGCTTCATTGCTGATGATCTCTGGCATTATCTGATGGTTACCGTTGACCGAGATGCGACGGATGGGGGACGATGGTATGTTGATGGGATTGAGTTGAAATATCGGTTTAATCCGACGGGACGACAGGGTTCGCTGAATAATTTTAAACCTCTGCGATTGGGACGGCGTTCGGATCATCCGAGTTTACCGGGATTCTTTCAGGGTAGGATGAGTGATGTGCAACTGTTTAATCGATCGCTAGCCGCACCTGAGATTCTAGCGGTTTATCACAAGGTTGGGGTGCAGGGAACGCGATCGGGATTTATTCATAAGTAATTAGTAGTTTGTGATATCTAATCTGATGTTTTTTTAACGCAGAGGAACGCAGAGGTTTTCGCAGAGGGACGCAGAGAATTTAGCAGGATTTGGGGTAAGTTTTTATAGAATTGGAGAAATAAGGGGAAACGATATCATAAACGATTATGGTGGAGCATTTTAATCAGCCCAGAAACAATGACGCTGTTCTTGGTTCGTCTTATGCTGCCCCTCTGGGTGCGGTTATTTTAGGCGGGATTGCAGGGGTTAAGCGGCGTCTGGCAAGTGACGATGAGACGGTGAGAATTGCTGCACTTAAAGAGGCGTGCAAGTATGGAGAATCGGGTTTAGGGGTAATTATCCCCGCTTTGCAGGATGAATCAGAACAAGTGCAGCGAATTGCCTATTTACTGTTGCGCGATCGCACTGAACGAGAGGCGAAACGGGCGGTTAATGCGTATCTCCCGTATCACCTGTTTGAGGATATCGCCACCTATAAGCTAGGTCAATCTATTGCGATCAGTCCCGATGGGACAAGGATTGCCTATTTACGCGGGAAAACCATTCGAGTGTACCATTGGCAGACGGAACAAGTCCTCTACAAGATTCCCAAATATCCCAAAGCGAAAGAATTTTTGGCATTAACAGAGGATGTGAAAACAGTCGTGCGAGTTAGAAATGGTGCAAGTCAGGTGATCGAGATTTGGGATCAGGGAGAACTTCGCCACAGTCTCTATGGACATCAAGATATCATTCGGGCGATCGCGATTCGTCCTGATGGTCAAATTCTCGCTAGTGGCAGTCAGGATACCACAATTAAACTTTGGCATCTCGAAACGGGTAAACTGATTTGTACGTTTAGTAATCAATTAACTCTAGGGGCGCATACGGATGAGATTTGGAGTCTTGCCTTTAGTGCGGATGGTAATACCTTAGTGAGTAGCAGTCGGGATGGCAAGATTAAGCTGTGGGATTTACGGACAAGAGATCGTCCTCGGACATTGAAAAGTTACGCTAACCAAGTGGCGATGAATCCTGATGGGTTGACATTAGCGAGTACCAATTGGCAAGGACAAATCCAACTCTGGAATCTAGCGACTCACCAGGTTGAACATACGTTGGAGGGCTATTATTTTGCGGTGAATAGTCTGCTGTTTAGTCGATATGGGCGAATTTTAATCAGTGGGGGGAATGATCGGGCGATCAAGTTTTGGGATGTAGCGACGGGAAAACAAATTCAGACATTGACGGGACATAATGAGGCTGTAACCTGTCTGGCGTTTTGCCAGGATGGGCAATATTTAGTCAGTGGAAGTTTGGATAAGACGATTAAGATCTGGGGATGTGTGAATAATCAGGCAACTTAGATCAATATAATTATCAATATAATTATTAATGGTCTTGAACAGCATTTGCCAAAATTCCTAAAATTTTATCGATATCATTCAGATAATACTCATTTAAATCAATTTCGATAACGTTTCCTTTAAGGCGCAAAAACTTCCAGTTGGTTCCTGACGTGACTGCGCCATAAATTTCGGATATCCCATTTCCTTCGCGGTCATTGAAAATCTGAGCCGCTACCATTTCTGCTACACACTGTCCCAATCCCCCAATCAGATTTTCTTTCTTTGCTTCTACCAGCGTAATTACTGGCGCATTGACAAATAACTGTTCCGGAGACTGGCTAATCAGAAAATCGCAAACTCCATTCAATCCGCGTTCTTTATCAAGATTAAATTCAATTCCTGAAAATAAGTTTATCTGTTCGTGTAATTGTCTTCTGATATCAATTAAAATTGGGGCAATAATCATTTCAGATCGAGCTTTTTCACTATTGCTGGCTAAGGCTAAGGGAATATTATAGTGTAAAGTATCTGTCAGGAAGGAACTGGGTGCAAACTCAGCAACCTGACTAAACGTATTCATTTCTTCTACAGTAATTAAGTCAAAGTCTTTTTTAACTTTGGCTAACGTAAAGTCACTATATGACATTTGAATTAACCCTGAAAACCTGTAGGTTAGGTGGATGCAGTAAACCCAACAAAATTTAAGCGTCAAGCCCTTACTACGAACTTCAATTGAGAGATGCCACGTTACTATTCTTGCAAAGGGCGGGTTTTGTTGATGCATCATTGGAGACCAACTGAGTGACTCAACCCGCCTTGACAATATGAATGGGGAATGGGGGGACGTTTTTATTGCCAGCGTCCCACAACTACCCGCACTGTACCGTCTTCTAATACGTCTTCTTCTTCGACATTAAATCCTTGTTTTTGCACGGAATGCATTAACATTTTATGGGCGTATTTTTGATTCACGGAATTGACGAATTCTGTTTGATTAATTCTCGCCCCCCAGAAATCTGCCACGAGTTCATACGCCTCGCCATTTTGACGGAATCCTAAATCGTAACCATTAGACTGGCGAATCACGTATTCGGCTTCGGTAGTATTTCCGTGATAGCCGCGTACCGAGGTATTGCATTCGACTTGATACCCCAACTCCTGCAATGTTTGATGCAGAATTTCGCCGTCTTTGATCTGAATGTTGATGGTGGTGAAGTGAGACATGGTTTTAGATGATGATTAAAATTGGTGTCCTAACCGCCGTGACGGGTGATAGACATGCGTTTATGGCGCTAAAGCGCAACTACGAACTCAGATTAAGGAGTGTGTCATTCGAGTTAAGGCAATGAGTAATCGGGTAAATTTCTCTCTAGGGAAGGATGTGGGAGTTAGACTCTAGCCAGACGCGATCGCACGTCTATTCTGTTTAGTGTAAAGCATAACCGCAGTTAGGAGGGTTCTCAATGGTACTTCGGAAAATGATGGGTTTGGGGCTGGTGATGGTACTTTTGTCTGCTTGTAGTATTTTCCATGAAGAGGAAGTGGCTATACCGCCAGAGGAGACAGTAGGTGAGACAGCCATAGACAATGCTTCTACCTTAGGCGATGTCTCTGAGAATAGGGAGGAGTTGACGGGTGAGATGATTACCGTGGATGGTAAGGTGGACGAGGTTATCGATTCGAGTACATTTAAGCTGGTACAGGAAGAACCCCTGTTAGACAAACAAGTCCTGGTGATGAATGCTAATCCCGATACGCCGATTATAGAGGACAACTGGGTGAGAGTTACAGGGGAAGTGGGTCGGTTTGTTAGTAAGGAGGAGTTGGAGAAGGATTATGATTTAACCTGGGATTTAGATGTGGAACAAAGCCTAGAAGCGGAATACGAAAATAAACCTATAATTTTGGCTGAGTCTGTGGAACTCCTAGCCGTGGATTGAATGAGAGTTTGCCCAGATTGCCGCTTGAGTGCGATCGCGTAGGTTCAATCGGCTTAAGATATTGGTAATATGATTTTTCACGGTCTTCTGGGAAATATACAGAGTTTGGGCAATTTCTCGATTATTCGCACCCGTGGCGATTAAGCGGAGGATTTCCTGTTCTCTGGGGGTGAGTTCATCCCAAGCGGTGGAGGAATTGGAGACAGAAGCAGGGATTTGCGTCATAATCTTTTGACCAATTCCTGGTCCCAATTGAGTATACCCCTTATGCACCGCCCGAATCGCTTGGGCTAATTCGTCGGGGGGTGTATCTTTGAGTAAATAGCCCGATGCACCATAATGCAGGGCTTGGGTAATATACTCATCATCATCGAATGTGGTTAAAACCAATAGTTTGATGTGGGGAAACCGTTGATGGATTTCGCGGGTAGCAGCGACACCATCCATAATCGGCATACGCACATCCATGAGGATAATATCAGGGTGTAAGGTTTCCAGTTGCGCGATCGCCGTTTCTCCATTATCCGCTTCTCCGATAACCTCGAAATCATCTTCAAATTGTAATAAGGCTTTTAACCCGCGTCGGACTAGACTTTGGTCATCAACTAATAGGATTTTAATCATAAAAACTCCACTCCACACTCAATCCTAAATTAGGGCGGGTTTTGTACAAAATTTACCATCTATAGCCAAGCAGAAAGTTCCTAAACCCGCCCCTACACACTCCACTAAGCTGAAATGCATTTAAATTGGGTATTAGTAGCGAGCAAGATGCAAAGCCTGCGGCATGGCTTCGCTTAACGCACTACAAGGATCTCGCAATTCTTGACATTATGGTTTAAATGCCGAACAGCTTACTTATGACGAATGACGAATGACATAAGACAAGTCACCACTCAACAATAACTTGACACCCTTGTCCGGGTGCTGTGTTAATTGTAAAACGACCCCCTAACGCTTGAGTACGTTCCCGCATCCCTTGGAGTCCAAAACCCGTGGTATTCTGCGTCACATCGAATCCTCTGCCATTATCCTGAATGATCAGATGGAACTGGGAATCTGTCCAAATCTGGATACTCACCTCCGTGGCTTTGGCGTGTTTATAGATATTGGTGAGGGATTCTTGGATAATCCGATAACTCGTCATTTTCACATCAGGCGTCACCGGATGGGACAAATTGATCTGACAATCGGGTAAGATACCTGTAGACTTGTGAAATTCTTGGATTAAAGAGGCGATCGCATCCTCTAGAGATTGCCCTTGTAACGGGTTAGACCGCAGAGTTGCCACGGATTGACGCACGTCTTGCAGCGCAGTCGCGGCGACTTGTTTGACTTCGAGTAAAAAATCTTTGGCTTCGGTGGGATTCGACTCCAAAAGCCGCAACGCGGCTTCTAAGTGCAGATTAAACGTAATCAGAGAATGTCCCAAGGAATCATGGATTTCTCTAGCAATCCGATTCCGTTCTTGCAGCGTCGCCATATCCTCAATCCGGGTAGCATAGCGTCGCAGTTGTGCATTTGCCTGTGCTAATTCGTCCCGGCTGCGCCGTTCGGCTAATACCGCATCAACTAATAACTGTAAAAAGACTAAAACTAAGCCAAAGACTACTATAGAACTTAACAGGATAAATAGCCAGCGTTCTGGCATCGCCAAAACTGGGGGGCGAAAGGGAGGGCGAAGGCGAAGGCTGCGAGACTGAAATCGGTCAACTTCTCGCATCAGAAATAAGACAAACGCGAATCCGGTAATAATTAAGCGACTTTGCCGTTCAAAGATAAAACAATTGCGGATAACTAAAATAATTAACATCAAGGGTAACATGCGAAGTTTGCCCACCAGGGAGACGAGGAGAATTACGCAAATTTCCACGCCAGTATAAATCACCTTAACTGATTTCTGGGTCGGTAATCTTAACCCCATCACACCAAAGACAGCTAAACCCAACAAATTCAGGAAAGGGAAGCGAGGGAGGAGAGGAAAAGGAAATCGCAGGAATTCAATGATAGCGATGATTCCCAGGAGAATCCATTCTAGATATAAAAGGAAAGGAATTGGGTGTTTGGTCATTAGTCCTTTGTCATTAGTCCTTTTTCGTTCGTAAAGTCGGGGCGGGTTTAGTTACATTTCGGTGTAACCAAAAAGATAGTAGTGAAACCCGCCCCTACACAATCTCCCTCTGCTCCTCTATATTCCCCATCTGCCTCATCTTCCTCTGTTTCCCCTGCTCCTGATAACTGATAACTGCTCACTGATAACTGATAACTCCCCCATCTCCTCCACACCTGACATACTAGGACTAAAGTCCCACCTCAAATCAGGACGTTTGCCTCAAGTCGATTAACCTCTACAGTTTCTAGGATAAAGACATCAAACGGCAAATTGTTGACAACTGTAACATCATGAACATCAAAGTCTTTCCTCTCTTCGCCACCATCGCTGCAATTACTCTCGCGGCTGCACCCATGGCAGCATTTTCCCAACCCCGATTCGCAGAGGAACTGAACCTAACAACCGACCAACAAACGCAGTTAGAGCAAATCCGGGAAAACAAACACTCGCAAATCGAACAAATTCTCACCCCCGAACAACGGGAACAGTTCCAAGAATTGCGGGAACAACGCCAGCGACACCGGGAAGGGATGCGGGCGCTAAATCTGACCGAAGCACAACGGGATCAGATGCGGGAAATTCACCAATCCGCACGGGAACAGATGCGAGATGTTCTAACCGAGGAACAACAAGAACAAATACGTCAAATGCGGGGAAATCGTCGGGGTCGAAGAGGAATGGGACGTCCCAATCAAGCCCAATAGATAAAAAGTAACCCGAAAACCCGTAGGGGCGCACCGACGTGCGCCCTGATTCGTGTCAGATAAAGCCTTGAGCAAGTACGAACTTTAACTGTTGGTCTTAATGTCTGCTAGTAGAATTAGCCATCTGTCAACAAAGCAGATTAATATCAGCATATTAGCAATATTCGACAACTCCAGCTCAATATGCATCGACTGAAGTTTCTCAAAGCACTTCGCATTCCTCTAGGTGCCGGAATTATCGGGTTTTCCTTTGCTACAGGTAAACTCCTCCCCCAAACATTGCCCCTATCCCAAGATTTAATTAACCTCAACTCTCAGGATGGAGAAACCCTACTCGTTGAAAGTAATGCTCGTCGGGACTATTTCCCCTTAAGTATCCATTTTGAAACCCAGGAAAATTTAGCCTATTGTGGCGTCGCCAGTATAGTGATGGTACTCAACGCCCTTTCTATCCCTGCACCGCCAACCACTAACTTTGGGGACTATCACATTTTTACCCAAGAAAATGTTTTAAATGAACAAACTGAAAAAATTCTCCCTGCTGCGGTCATTGCCCGTCAAGGGATGACCTTAGACCAATTAGGTCAACTCTTAGAAACCTATCCCCTCAACGCCGAAGTTTACCACGCCAGTGAAGTAACTCTAGACAAATTCCGTCAGATGGTGGTCGAGAATTTAGAAGACCCCAATAACTTCGTCTTAGTCAACTACTTACGCAAAACCATGGGTCAGGAACGGGGCGGACATATTTCCCCGATCGCGGCATATAATCAACAGAGCGATCGCTTTCTAATTTTAGATGTATCCCGCTACAAGTATCCACCCATTTGGGTTGAGGCGGAAGACCTTTGGCAAGCCATGGCGACGGTGGATTCTACCTCAGAAAAAACTAGAGGTTTTGTTCTGATCAATCGTCGTTAATTAGGGGAAAGCTGAATCAGCGTATCCATAAGGACGGGTTTTGTTGTTCGGTTATCGGTGGGGAGGTCTGGTTTTGTTGTTCGGTTATCGGTGGGGAGGGCGGGTTTTGTTGTTCCGTTAGTTCTGAGGATCTGACTTTAGTTCCTAAACCCGCCCCTACAATTGTGACTAAACTCGCCCCTACAATTGTGACTAAACTCGCCCCTACAATTGTGACTAAACCCGCCCCTACAATTGTGACTAAACTCACCCCTACCACCATTGACAGACGGACAGATGTAGCATGAGTCGTCTCTACATTGATACAGGAAATCTGGTAAGATTGCCCCTTGGCATCTTTTAATCTAATCCCGCACGAATGTCTATCCATTCTCCCGTCACCGTTACTGTTCCCGCGACAACCGCCAACTTAGGACCCGGATTTGATTGCATTGGCGCTGCCTTAACCCTGTACAACACGTTCACGTTTACTCGTCTGAGTTCGGATACTCCCTGGGAAACAGAACGGGCGGTGAGAATTCGGGTGTCGGGTGTCGAGGCAAACCAGGTAAAAACTGATGAAACGAATCTGGCTTACCAAGCCTTTCTGAAACTATACAACCAGATTGGTCATACACCTCCCCCCGTCCAACTCAAAATTGATTTAGATGTTCCCCTAGCCAGAGGGTTAGGAAGTTCCGCCACGGCGATTGTCGGTGGATTAGTTGGCGCTAACCAACTCGCTGGGGAACCCCTGAGTCAAACCGAAGTCATGCAATTAGCGATCGCGCTGGAAGGACATCCAGATAATGTTGTCCCCGCTTTGTTGGGCGGCTGTCGTCTGGCGGCGCGGGGGGATGCGGTTCTCAAGGAATGGGAGATTTGTGATATTCCTTGGCATGATCAAATTGTCCCGGTTGTCGCCATTCCCAATTTTGAACTCTCCACCCAAGAGGCGCGACAGGTAATCCCCACCCAAGTGAGTCGGGCGGATGCTATTTTTAATATTGCCCATTTCGGCTTATTGGTACGCGCCTTAGCAACGGGACGAGGTGATTGGTTACAAACTGCCCTCCAGGATACGTTACATCAACCCTACCGACAGGCTTTGATTCCGGGGTATGAAGCGGTACAAACCGCCGCCTTAAAAGCAGGTGCCTATGGAGTGACGATTAGTGGCGCTGGTCCCACTTTGTTGGCGCTTGTCGATCCGATGCAAGCTGAAGCCGTAGTCACCGCTATGGCTGAGGCTTGGCAAGAGGTGGGAATTTCTGCAATAGCGCGATCGCATTCGATTGACACCCAGGGAACCACTAGCGCGATCGCACCCGCCATTTAACCCGCCTTTAAGGAGACAGGGGGTGTAGAAACGTAATCGGCTAAGTCTCGACACTCCTTCAAACCAGCTTCCCTCAAGGATCGCGCCAGGTCGAAATCTTATCCGACTAGCGAAGCGAAAGATCAACACTCAATACTCAGGGCGGGTTTTGAACAAACGTTATCGTCAATAGCGAAACGCGATTCCCGAAACCCGCCCCTACACACTCAAAACTCCCTCGATTCATAGCTATGCCATAGAAAATTCTCTATGTTTTGACCAAGCACTTCTTATCCGATAATCGGAATAAGGTCTTAAACTTTTGTTACATTGATCGATGAAACCCCTATTTGTTTCATCACCCGTTTCTGGCATGAACTCAATGTTAGTCACTTGATTTAATAACAATCTCAGCAATTTTTATGACTCCAAATCGACCCTATTCTCGCCATTCTGAATAATTCAGAGAATTTTTACAAAACGATACTGCGATCACGTTGAAACTTGGAGGAGTCATACAAAGTGGCAAATGCGAACGATATAGTTATCCTAAAACAAGGTGTTGAAAATTGGAATCGGTGGCGACTGCAAAATATTAACTTAAATCAAAATCAGAGTAAACCTAATGTAATTAAACTGAACTTTAGTAAGGTTGATCTGAGTGGATTGAATCTCAGTGAGTATAATTTGCAAAACTTCAACCTCAGTCGAGCCAATCTTAGTCGGGCGAATCTCAGTCGAGCCAACCTCAGTCGGGCGAATCTCTATGAAGCGATTTGTCATACAACAAACCTGAATCAAGCCATTTTAATTGATACGAACCTCATCGCTGTTTTCTTAAGAAATGCTGATCTCAGAGGCGCAAATCTGAAAGGCGCGGATTTAACCGATGCGAATCTCAGTGGTGCTGATTTGACAGGCGCTAATCTCAGTCAGACAAATCTGAAAGGAGCAAACCTGAGAAATACCAATCTGAATCAGGCAAATCTCAATGGTGCGAATCTGAGTGGGGCAATTTTGAAGGGCGCGATTATTTGTCAAGTCTAGGGGGGACTGATACCAAGTTGCGTTCAAAGATAGCAGATAGAGTAGATGGGGTGAGGGGGTGAGGGGGAGATGGGGGAAAAAGAAAGTTCTACATTAGACTGCAACTGGGTATGAATGTTGATTTTCCCGGTTCCCATTCCCTGAGAAAGGACAAAGGACAAAGGACAAAGAACTCATGACCAATAAACCAGCATTTGCCAAAGCCGAGAGTGGATCAGTAAAATGCTGGTTATATTTTACAGACCCTGAACGCGAGACGTATTTCTCTGAACGAAAAATAAATAACCCAGTTTTGGCATAATTTTTATCTGAAAACAATAAAATCATGCCGAGCTGACTATGTAAAAAAATATTATTATTTTAAATTACGGACAAAGATAAATTATACCTGAATAAGTATTTTGAGATTTAACACCAATCAGAGTTTCTTCGGTTAAACTCTACCCTTGATGATGAAACTATCGATACAACGCAAAATCATCCTAGGATTTGGACTAACCTCCAGCCTTATCGTTATCGTCAGCTCAATTGGTTATTATAGTGCATTTCGCCTGAGAGACATGAATCAAAAAGAACTCCATGCCAAAAAAGTATTAACAAAGCTGGAGGAAGTCTTAGCGGAAATTACGGATGCCGAAACGGGACAGCGGGGTTATCTTTTAACAGGAAAAAAGCGCTATCTTGAGCCTTATAAAAAAGCAATTGATAAAGTCGAAGATGATATAAAAAAGCTACAAGACTTGACAGCAGAAAACCCCTATCATCAAAAACAAATAGAACTTGCTATCCCTTTGATTTATCAGAAATTAGCCGAACTTCAGCAAACCATTACTTTAAGAAACGAGCAAGGATTAGACGCGGCTCTAGAGATTGTCAACACAAACGAAGGCAAACTGATCATGGAGCAGATTCGCGATATCTTTCATCAGATGAAGGCGGAGGAAGAGCGGCTATTTCAGGCGCGATCGCAGCACACTCAAGACACAGTCCATACGACAATATTGATTTTCTCCATTGGACTCATTTTTGACTTAGGTATTCTTGTTTTTGTCTATTCTCACATTTATCGCGAAATTAATCAACGGCTGCAGGCTCAAGATCAATTACGAGATAGTGAAAGTCGGCTCACTCAATTCTTAGAAGCGATACCTGTCGGCGTTTTTGTCGTTGATCAAAACGGTAGACCCTACTATGCAAATCAGACGGCAAAGAAACTTTTTGGGCAAGGTCTAATTCCCACCAATCCTGCCAATCGACTACCCGAAATTTATCCAATTTATTCTCCCAAATCCGAGAAAGTTTATCCCGCCAATCTTGAGCCAATTATCCAAGCGCTTAACGGTAAAAATTCCATCTATGAAGGGATAGAGATTCACCAGCCCGACAAAATAGTGCCGATTGAGGTTTTAGGAACCCCCATCTTTGATGACAAGGGAAATGTTAGCTACGCCATTGTCGTGCTGAACGATATTACCGAACGCAAACGGGGGGAAGCCGAACGACTCAAGTTTACAGGTCATCTCAATCAACTCAATCATGCTTTTTCTCGCTTTGTGCCGGGTCAATTTCTCCAGTTACTCAATAAAGAGACTATTATTGATGTTAAGTTAGGCGACCAAGTGGAGAAAGAAATGTCCGTGTTATTTTCGGATATTCGCGACTTCACTGCTCTTTCGGAAGGGATGACCCCTGAAGAGAATTTTAAATTCATCAATTCCTATCTATCTCGAATGGAACCCACTATTATTAAAAATAAAGGATTTATTGATAAATATATTGGGGATGCGATTATGGCACTCTTTAGTGGCGGTGCAGATGATGCGGTTAAAGCCGGAATTGCCATGTTGCATCAGTTAACTGAATATAATCAACATCGAGCTAACTGTAATTATCGAGCCATTCAACTAGGTATGGGCATTAATACAGGAACATTAATGTTAGGGACTGTGGGCGGATATAACCGCATGGATACCACCGTAATTAGTGATGCGGTTAATTTAGCGGCTCGTTTGGAAGGCTTAACCAAAAATTATGGCGTATCATTATTAATTTCTCACCACACGTTCAAACAATTGCAAAACCCCTACGACTATGCTATCCGCATGATTGATCATGTCAAAGTCAAAGGCAAATCTGAACTGGTTACCGTCTATGAAATCTTTGATGCTGACTTACCGGAAGTCCGAGAGGGTAAATTGGCAAATCAAGACCGATTTGCCTTAGCGTTGTCTCTGTATAATCAACAGGCTTATGCCGAAGCGCTAAAACTGTTTGAAGCCTGTTTGCGCCAAAACCCAGCGGATCAGGTGGCGCAAATTTATCAGCAACGCTGTCATCTGAATTCTAATACCAATTCTGTTTGACAATTCTAGCCCGGAGTTCAAACTCCGGGCTAATCGCTTAAGTCCATTTAAATGGACTTAAACTCTTATATCGTCCTCTAAAGATGGCTTAAACAAACATGGCAACCTTCTTTGGGCTTACCCTATTTTCCTGTTCAACCTGTAAGACATTACCATACAGATTGGCAATAATTTGTTGACCTGTTTTCGTGACCTCTAAATACCGCAAAGCGGGTTGGATGTATTGCAACACAATTGTCCAGAAAAAGTTGGGGTAGTTTTGCCGCAGTTCACCCGGATTGTGATAGCCTAAAATTTTATTCGCGCCACTTTCTTCAAACTCGCCAAACAAGGCGGGAATCTTTTGTAAGTAACGTGGATCACTAAGCTGACCAATCAAATCAGCCGCACGAGTCAAACCCGGATAATTCATCGTATCGTGATGGGCGTTATCAGCAGGTACTGGAAAACGGGTTAACTCAATATTGCGTTTTACGATGGCACAATCAATGAAGGGATGAGCGCCGAAATACTCGTCCACAAACCGCTTTCCTCGGTCAACATGGTAGGATGTCAAACTCGCATCGGTTGCCCCCTGGGGCAAGGATATCATCATATCATCAAGACCAATCACGTACAATCGTTGGTCAGGTTGGTCATTTCGGCAAATCCCTTTAACATAGCCAATGTCATGGCATAACCAAGACACGATTGACGTGAGCCAATCTTGACGGGAAACGTTTCCTTCTAGGATATGTTTCCCTCGAAGGATTTCTTGTCCGACTAAGCTCACCAAAATGGTATGTTCAACATTGTGGTAGAGAGCATCACTCTGGGCAATCCGGTCGAGAGCCACTTGAGCCACTCCCGTGATCACCTCAGCATAATCGGTTTGAGAATTTCCGTAAGTCTGACGGTAGCCGACTTGTAGACGTTCGACACAATCGCGAACTAGCACCCCTGTTAAATTAAACATTGTTCTTCCCCTGTCATACTATCTAAATTTATAACCGAGTCGGGTATTTCAGCCCGGTTGGGCGGCTTTACCCTGGTAGATTCACAGATCAATCGGTGGGGAACACCTATTTATTAGTTTCGTTGATCATCTGGGTTATGTAAACCATAAAACCTCACAAAAAAAAATAATAGTTTGGGTGAGCTAACAATCCAAATCAATTTTATTTGTTGATCAAATAAAAAACTCATAAAACCTCATAACTATTTCTTTGTATGTTCATCGCCCGTTAAAAAAGCCTGAAATATCAGGTAGAATTTTTTAAGCGCTATTCCCAGAATCGAGAAAAATTAACTTCGCCGAGAGAGCGCTTGTTAAAATTATAATAAAGTTGATGATTAGAATGGATATAATTTAGCATGGCATAACCCTAGCAGGAAAGCAACGGCGGGGGATCGTCTTATGTAAGGGGTTGAGAAATATTCACATAACTTAATATACTGGAGTTTATTTCCACCAACCTACTTAGCCAGACTCAATGAAACGTGAAATCGTTTTGTTGTCGGTTCCATGTTTCCTGTTCCCTAGTTTTAATTTTGAATTTTATTGATAAAGGGGAGATGGATTATAAAGACGCCTTAAATTTTATCGATCGCTTAACCTATCTGAAGACGGGAAAGCACCTAAATGACCTAGAACGGCAGGTTTTTGTCGGATCTTGGCAAGGACGCTCCTATAAGGAGATTTATCCGCAAAATCCAGAGTACGTGGAAAAATATGTAGGTTATAAGTTATGGCAAAAGCTGTCCCAGGTATTAGGGGAAAAAGTCAGCAAAAAAAAGATTCAGGGTGCGATCGCGCGAGCTAAGACGCAGCAGCCGCAAGTGTTTCTCAGTTACCATAACCAAGAGCCTGACGGGAGTTTAGCGATTCAGTTAGAGGAGGCGATCGCCCAAGCGGGATATTCAGCCTTTAGAACAGGGGTGGGGAAGGGTTCCAGCCATTCCGCTGCTGTCGTCGAGGCGGAATTAGCGCAGATTGATCGCCAACTGGCGCAATGTGAGTATTTTATCCTGCTCTTGTCTCCCCAAGCCGCATTGAGTGAAATGGTGATTGAAGCGTTACGACGGGTTCAGGAGTTACGAGATGAGAGTCACACGGCTAAACCCGTTATCTTACCGATTCGGGTGAATTGTCCACCCCGTACTCCCCTCAACCACGATTTACGCAGTTATCTTCAGGGAATTGGCTATCAGGAATGGAACACTCCCGCTGATACCCCCACTGTGGTACAGGCGGTGTTACAACGGTTGTCGGGGGGTGAGGATTGGGAAACTCCAATCTGGGAAGGGAACGATGTAGCGGAGGACATCAGAAGCTATCAGACTCCAATCAACCCCTTACCGCCTTTACCTGTAGCTGAACCCGAATTACCTCAAGGTCAAGTGCGGTTAGCTTCCGCCTTCTATGTCGAACGAGTTCCCGATGAAACACAATGTTATCAAGAAATTCTCAAACCAGGAACCTTGATTCGGATTAAAGCACCGCGACAGATGGGGAAAACCTCGTTAATGGCGAGAATTTTGTATCAAGCCAGAGAGCAAGGTTGTCGCACCGTTCCCTTAAGCTTTCAACATGCGGATAAAAGCGTGTTTACCAATCTCAATCAACTCTTACAGTGGTTATGTGCCAAAATTACCCGGAAGCTGCGTTTACCCCATCAAGTTGAGGCATATTGGACGGATACGTTTGGGAGTAAAGATAACTGTACGGCTTATTTTGAGGATATTTTGTTATCGGAAACCGATACACCGTTAGTCTTGGGATTAGATGAAGTGGATCGGGTGTTTCAGCATCCCAAAATAACCGATGATTTTTTTGCCCTCTTACGCGCTTGGTATGAAGAAGCAGGGTATGGGGATAGCGACAGTGATTTGTGGGCAAAATTGCGTTTAGTGGTGGTGCATTCAACGGAAGTTTATATTCCCTTGGATATCAATCAATCCCCGTTTAATGTGGGTTTGCCGATTGAATTATCGGAATTTAGTCGAGAACAAGTTACTGATTTAGCCCAGCGTCATGGACTCAATTGGCAAACTCATCAGGTTGAGCAATTGATGACAATGGTGGGTGGACATCCCTATTTAGTCCGAGTGGCTCTGTATTATATAGCCAGAGGCGAGTTAACCTTAGAGAAATTGGTAGAGATAGCGCCAACCGAAGCGGGAATTTACGGGGATCACCTGCGCCGACATCTATGGAATTTGCAGCAGCACCCCGAATTGGCGACAGCCTTTGCTCAGGTGCTAGGAGCGCAGGAACCCGTTGAGTTAGAATCCGTGTTGGCGTTTAAATTACACAGTATGGGGTTAGTGCAGTTACGGGGAAATGCCACTGTACCCCGCTTTGAATTATATCGCCAGTATTTTCGCGATCGCCTACAAAACGTATTTTAAGTCCAATGGCACGCTCCAGTCAGCATTTTAGGATCACCGAAACAGTTCTATTCAGAAATGGGACAAAAAGCGTTTATGTATTTTGTGGATCATTATCCTTAAGAACAGTCATGGCTGATAGACTGAGGTGTATGATTGGAATTAAATCACTGTTTTCGACTCAGGAGGCTGTATAATGAGTCCTACTCAGGGATCAATCCTAATGCGATCGCGCCCGCTATCAATAGCTTAAAATTGGGATACACGGTATCATTCTGTACTTATTTCTATGAATCTTCCTGTGCAACTCCAGCAAGACGTCGATGTCAATCCCAAACTCCAACAACGATTCAAACTGTCCCTAACTGAAATTGCCGAATTTTGTCAGCGATGGCAAATTGTGGAAATGGCGCTCTTTGGCTCAGTGCTGCGCGAAGAATTTCGGGCGGATAGTGATATTGACATACTGATCAGCTTTGCACCCAATGCCAGACAAGGCTTATTAACTCTTGCTCGCATCAAACATGAACTGGAAACGTACTTAGAACGCCCCATCGATATCGTGCTGAAACAATCTGTCGAAACCAGTGAAAATTGGATTCGTCGCCGCGAAATTCTCCAAACAGCCCAAGTGATTTATGAGCAGAGATAGGGCTTCCTTACTAGATATTGCTAAAGCCGCCCAAAAAATACAGCGATTTGCTGAAGGACTCGATCAATCGGCATTGGCAATCAATGAAGAGAAGCAATCCGCGATTCTTTATCAAGTCATTGTAATTGGAGAAGCTGTCAAACGACTGTCGATAGAATTTCGGAATCAACATCCTGAAATTCCCTGGCGGGACATTGCCGGAATGCGAGACATTCTGATTCATCAATATGATCGAGTCAACCTCAATACCTTATGGGATGTCATTCAAACTGATATTCCAGAACTGATGACACTACTTGAACCATTACTTCCTTATCCTGATGAGTTGGAATAATTAGCCAGCAATTGCACCAGGTCATATTAGTTGTATCGAAGTTTGCAGGAGTTGCGATCGCGCCCGCTATCAATCGCTTAAAATTGGGATACAGGGTATCATTCTGTACGTATTTCTATGAATCTTCCTGTGCAACTCCAGCAAGACGCCGAAAAGTGGGCAAGTCAGCAAGGAATCTCGTTGGAACAGTTCATCCTACAGGCTGTCGCGGAGAAAGTCACTGCCCTCAATCAGCAAAATACTGAAATAACAGTCCCAGTCTCACCAGCCGTTCACTCATCAACCTCTCAACATCCAAAAGTCTATCGCAAAGAAGGTATCTTAGTCGTTGAAACCGAACCAATTGACAATCTTGACATCAAATTTTAGACTGAAGTTCCCCTTTGACAAATGGCTACACTGTATGCCTATCTTGGCTTAGGGCGATTTCACTTTTGGCTTCACTGGGTACATATCAGGCTGACACCCAATAAATCTAAAGCCTTCTTCTGTACTGGAGTCGGT
>NZ_JAVJTO010000009.1:0-79608 GCF_040220235.1 Coleofasciculus sp. B1-GNL1-01 | reverse complement strand
CTGGCACTTGGGTTAAGGCTTCCAGGAGATTGACCTTCATAGCAAGCAAATGACTCGATTAAACTATGGCTGCAAGATTTAGTTTACGCTAAATTCTGGTCGTCCTAATTTTCTCTCATCACAATGAATTAGCCCTGCTTTTGAAGGGGGACGGGAGGGGGATCGACAAGGGGGACTTTGATCTACTGATTACAGCGCAAAGCGCTGTAAAAATGTACGGGCTTGGTAACCAAGCCCCTACTCACTATGGCGGTTACTATATTACTCACCAAACTGCTGTATGTATTCTGCCGTTATTTCCGGCTTTTCTAGGTGCGGGACATGACCACAGTCGTCAATCCATATTAGTTGAGAATTAGGAATAGCCGCTTCAAACTTATGAGCATATTTTGTTCCCAAAATTCGGTCATCTTTTCCCCATAAAATCAAAGTCGGCTGCTGAATTTGGGTAAGTTTTTGACCAAATGGCGGATATCCCCCACTTTTGGTAAATGAAATTAATGCCTGATGCCATCCCGGCATTTCTAGGTGAAGCGCCGCACAAAGTAAAGCATCAACAGAAACAAATCTGGGATCACAATAGGCATTCTTACTAATATTTTCCCGCACCTTGGGACGCCGCAGAAACTCAACCGCCCAATAATCAAAGGGGGGAAATAACAATTTACCAATGGGCGGGGGACTGGTGAAACCTGCACTATCCAGCAATACCAGCTTTTTCACGGCTTGGGGATAGGTTAAGGTGAAATCGATCGCCGCCGCCCCTCCCATCGACGCCCCAACTAGAATTACAGGGACTTCTATTTGGGTTTTCCAGAAATAATAAAGATGAGTGGTGATCGCGCTGGCGCTAAACGTGATCTCAGATATCCGATCTGTAAAGCCAAATCCCAATAAATCTACCGCCCATGTTTCCTGGTGTTCAGCTAATTGGGGAAATAGGCGGCGGAATTCAAAGATGGAACTATCAAAGCCATGTAATAACAGGATGGGTGTTCCCCCTTTTCCCTGGTGGACATAAGTGGTGGCAATGGGTTGGGGGTTCAGGGGTGTGAGAATATCTTGGCGTGCGATCGCCTGGGCAAGGGCAATTGAGGTAGACTCAGTAAGCTGCTGGATTTGGGCGGGAAGGAAATTGGCAAACATGAAGTGAAAGTGAGTTTCGACCCAACACTAGGCTCAAGGGGCGGGTTTGGGAACAAATATTGGAAATTATATCAAGTCTTGTTCAATTTTGCATTCATCGGTAGAAGCAACCTTCACTTAAATCAGTTGACAAAATTTATGTCCAAGTACTTAGAGCTTCAACTTATGATAACTATAATAAAAGTAAAATTTAAAATTTGTCGAGGATAAAATTAAAATGGTTAAATAAAATACATTTGATTCAGATAAATAGGTTGGTGGAAATAAACTGAACCAGATTAAGTTTTTAAAACACGCCTCAAACCCTTACATAAGACGTAGCTTGCTTCGTTTCGGGAAGCGAGTATGACGAATGACGATCCCAATTGTCCCCACCTACTGACTCTGTTAGCCTGTCTGGTGCTAATGGCTACAGCAATCCTGAATATGAACTGACACTCTAGGGGATGTTAGTCTGAAGTAGGGTTGTGATTATCTATGCACTTCCTATGTGTATCAAAACAATATACCACCTGATTGCCCAGGAGTTGAGGCAAACGTCCCTGGGAACCATCCTGATTATCCTCTTTGTTGTGCCAATTGCAGCAATGGTAGGGTCAATGGGATATTTGACTTTCAGCAATGGACAAGCCGTCAATGACGTGGCGTCTCAATTAGCTCACGAAATTAGCGATCGCGTTCAGCCATCTCTCGCCCCTGAATCAGCGACGTCTCATCTCAGTCCAATCAGTTTACCCAATCGACCAACGATACAACCCGATCCAGTCAACTCGAACATTATAAATTTTATCGGCAATTCCTCTAGTTATTTAACTTTAGCTAACACCAACAAATTTTTCCAGCCTAACGCTATTAACACGCGCACGACGATTAGTTTATGTCTAGGACTATTCATGACCACGATAGGGATAATCATTTTGATCACACGTTGGCTAAGGAAGTCAACCTCCCAGTCGTTTAGCAAATTCCAAGACAATAATCGTGCTAAGGACTTATTTGAATCGATATTTAATGAATCGGCTGATGCCATTTTTATCGTCAATGCAGAAACTCTGGTCATTTCCGATTGCAATCGCCGCGCTGTGGAACTCTTTGAAGCCCAAAGTAAGCAAGAATTAATCAATACCGAGGGGCATCTTCTGCAAAAAAAAAGGTTTACGACCGGACAACTGCGTTCTATCGCCAATCAGGTTAAGCGCTACGGTTTTTGGCAACAAGAGTTAGAATATGTCAGTAAAAAAGGTAACGTATTTTGGGGCAACTTGGCAATTCGACAAATTGATGTGGCAGGTCAGCCAATGCATCTGGTACGGGTGACCGATATTACCCCCCGCAAACAAGCCGAAGCAGCGCTACGGATTCGCCAACGCCAAGACGCCGCGATCGCGCAACTGGGTCAAGAGGCATTAATTGAGGAAGATTTATCCATTTTAATGGAATGGACTGTTACTCGGGTTGCCCAAACGCTGAACGTAGACTATTGCCAAATTCTGCAACGTTTACCCAATGGTGAGGAATTGCTGCTTGTCGCCGGATTCGGTTGGCAAGCGGGATTAGTCGGTCAAGCTACAGTGAGTTCTGGAAAAGAATCTCAATTCGGTTATAGTTTGGTCTGTTGGGAACCGATTATTGTCACAGACTTACCCACAGAGACACGGTTTCAGGGTTCACCTTTACTCCAGGATCATGGGGTTGTCAGTGGGATGAGTACGAGAATTCCTGGTCAAAATCAACCCTTTGGTGTATTAGCGGTTCATACCACCCAAAAACGCCAATTCACCGATGATGATATTTATTTTATGCAAGCGATTGCCAATATCATTGCCACAGCCATTGAACGCAAACGCACAGAGGAAGCCTTACGGGAGAGTGCGGTGCGGGAGAGGGCGATCGCGACGGTATTGCAACGGATGCGTCAAACCCTGGATATTGACAAGATATTCACAGCGACAACAGAAGAATTGCGCCATGTCTTGAGGTGCGATCGCGTAGCCATCTATCGGTTTAATCCGGATTGGAGTGGCGAGTTTGTCGCCGAGTCTGTGGCGGATGGCTGGGTGACGTTAACCCTTGAACAGCAAAATAACCCTGATCTCAAAGCCGATGCTTTAGAAGAAGAACGTTGTACCCTTAAAACTTTGGATGGCTCAGAAAACATTTCGATTTCAAGTTTCCATCCCCAACTTTATCCGCCCTATTCTTGTCCAAACCCTAACATTACTAATCTCCAATCCGATAACTCGCTGCAGGATACCTATCTAAAAGAAACGCAAGGCGGTGCTTACAGCCAAGGTGCAAGTTATCGAGTCGTCGAAGACATTTATAACGCTGGATTTACGGACTGTTATATCGAACTCCTTGAACAATTTCAAGCCCGATCCTACATTATTGCTCCCATATTTTGTGGTAAAAAACTTTGGGGATTACTCGCCACCTATCAAAACTCCAGTCCTCGCGCTTGGCGAAAATCGGAAATCAGTGTCGTGGTGCAAATAGCCACTCAGTTTGGCGTCGCCGTACAGCAAGCACAATTATTACAGAAAACTCAGGAACAAGCGTTAGATCTAGAACTCACTTTAAATCAACTCAAACGCACCCAAGCCCAATTGGTTCACAGCGAAAAAATGTCCAGTCTGGGACAAATGGTGGCAGGTGTGGCACACGAAATTAACAATCCGGTTAGTTTTATTTATGGCAATCTGACTCCTGCTAAGGAATATGTTCAAGATTTAGTTCGTTTGATTCAAACTTATCAAAAGACTTATCCCACTCCCACAGCAGAACTTCAACAACTGATTGAAGAAATTGATCTAGACTTTCTGCTCGACGATTGGCAAAATTTGCTTAAATCCATGCAAATTGGCACTGATCGCATCCGTGCCATTGTTCTATCGTTAAGAAACTTCTCCCGCTTGGATGAAAAAGAAATCAAGAAAGTTGATATTCATGAAGGGATTGATAATACCCTTTTGATTTTACAGCATCGATTCAAGGCAGCGGGTAATACCCAAGAGATTCAGGTAATTAAACACTATGCTCAACTCCCATTAGTTACCTGTTATGCCAGTCAGTTAAATCAGGTATTTATGAATATCCTGAATAATGCGATCGATGCTTTGGAGGATCAACCGTCACCACGAATAATTACTATCTCTACTGAAGTCGATACTGGCAGCAAACAACCAACCACGGATGATGGACAACCGACAAGCGACTTTATTATTATCCGAATTGCCGACAATGGCTCTGGTATCAATGAAGATATTAAGCCAAAAATATTTGACCCATTTTTCACCACCAAGCCTGTCGGTAGTGGTACAGGGTTAGGATTATCGATTAGTCATCAGATTGTCGTCGAAAAACACCAAGGGCAAATTTATTGCACTTCGACTCTTGGACAAGGCACCGAATTTATTGTAAAAATTCCATTGTGATTGGTCATTTGTCATTTGTCATTATCTTCCCCATCTGACACACCGAGCGAAGTCGAGGTGTTCCCCATCTCCCCCATCTCCCTCATCTCCCCTACACCTTTAACGCCACCGCAATTGTAAATACCCGCGTTCAGGTTGCTGCAATTCCTCATCAGTTAGCCATTCCACAGACTTATACGTTCCGAAAACCCGATCCCACCAATCGACAGCTAAACCAAAATTGTGATGCCACATTTGATACTTATGGTGAACATAGTGAACCGGCATTTTCATCCAGAAACACTTCGTTGGATTTTCGTGCTGTAGCTGATGAGCATAGGCAGAAAAGGCAGCATAAAAAAGTCCACCCAGGAACCAACCGAGTCCAACTTGCCACGAATAGAAAAATAGGAGGCACATAACAATAAAGCTACCCCGCACATAATCCCGAAACTCCCACAGCACCCCCTGTCCTTCATTGCGGCGGTGATGATCCCGGTGACGTTCACCAATGCGGGCATTCGCGTGCATCAAGCGATGCATCCAGTATTCCACGAAGGAAGCGAGGACAAATGCCAGCACAAAACAGATGATTGGGCTAATCAACTCTTTTTCCTCACACGTTCGACTAATGAATTAAGCGATAATTTGCTTATCAGTATATTATCGGTCATTTGTCATTTGTCATTTGTCATTTGTCATACTCGCTTCCTTGCACTCTAATCGGGGCGGGTTTAGTTATATAGCGCTACGCGCTAGGCTTTCTTGCAATAGGCAATGGGCAATAGTGAAGAAAAACGCTTACCTGACAAGGGATTGAGCGATTTGAGTTTTTCTGGATATGTCCTAACCTTAATGCGTAGTGCTATATCAGGGTGACAAGCAAATGTTAATGGTAAAACCCGCCCCTACAAACAGGGCGGGTTTTGCAGCCAAGCTAAGGATAACAACCAATATTAGTCCCTAAACCCGCCCCTACTCTCCCCCATCTCCCCCATCTCCCCTATCTCCCCTACCCCTGTGCTAAATTCCGGGGTGGAATCGTTCGCCCTTCATAGAATCGCCGTTCCAGCCTACCCAATCCGAACCAGCCGAAGCCAGCAATTAACGCGACTCCAGTAGAGATAATGGCGGCTATTGTTGCTGTTTTGTCAAAAAATAGTGCCAGTAACGGGATAATCGCCCAAGCCATTGTCCCTACAACCGCAACCCCTCTCCGAATCTGGCGAATTCTCACCAAGGCAGTGCTACAACTTTTACACTTAACCGTATGAGAGTGATAGCGGTCTAGTAAAGTCTCCTGTGATAATCGGGGAGGTAAGGGTTGGTCTGGGAATGGGTCTGCATTGTACTGATTCACCCACTGGCGCAACTCAAACACAAACCGATCAGCTTTAGTGGGTAAGTAAAACGCCTTACTGAAATTGCCACTCCCGCCTTTGGCATCAAGGTAACGTTCCTGATAATGGAGAAAAATTTGGTCATCTTCCAAAACCCCATTCTGCCCAATGTGAGAGTACCAGCGAGGCGTGAGTTTAATAAAGAAACCGGGGAGTTTAGACGCAAATTTAAAAGGAAAGCGAGCAAATAGGCGACATTCTCCCTTGCGAATCGGCGTTGCGTACACCACCGTCATGGTTCTGCCAAATTGTTTCGAGGTGAGGTCATGCCACATTAATGTGGGGGCAAGAAATGTGGTGTCTTGGCGTCCTAGGGTTCCTTTACGGGGTCCTTGTTCCCAAACCCCTTTAAACCCCTGTTCCCCGGATTCCGTGACCTCTAGCTCAACCGGACTGGCGTAGGCGCGATCGCTCACCGAGCGATGATGGGTAAAGGGAACGTGGCTCACATCTAGCACGTTTTCCAGTAATGTTAAGGCATCGTAGGGTAAGTCCCGAAACGTATCAATACAAACCCATCCCTCCGGGGAATCATCTAAGGGTTCGACGATGGGAACCTTGACATTGGGCGCGTTTTCTGGATTGCCGGGATAAACAAATAATAGACCTTGGTGTTCAGTGGTGGGTAAGGCGGTAACGCAAGCACGTTGAGAGGTTTGAGCGCTACTGTCTTCGGTTTGTTGCGGAATGCGATCGCACGTTCCTGCTCCGGTGAATGCCCAACCATGATAGGGACATTCCAGCAGTCCATCTTCAGCAATCCTACCTTGTGACAGGGGAGCAAGTCGATGAGGGCATTGATCGTCGAAGACACGCCAGCGATCGGCAACCTTGTCCCACCAGATCACTAAATCTCGACCCAGCAGCGTGAATTGCGTGGGTTGAGACTGATCTAAATCCTTAAGGTAATGAACGGGATACCAGGCTTCTTTGTGATCGAAGGAATGGGTCATGGGTTAGGCAACAGGGTATTCTCAAAGGTTCCTTGTTTCATCATAAAAAATATAGTCCCCTTCCCTCCCCTTGCAGGGGAGGGCTAGGGAGGGGTCATATCATGTCCCCCTAAAGAGTTATCATTCCCTTGTTCCGTCCCATCTGCCCTCTGCCTTTTGTTCTATTACATTTTGCTGATAATCTTCTGCACAATCTGCATTCCCGTCACCGCTTGCCAGCCAAACAGTCCTAAAAGCGCCGCATTCAGGGCGATATGGCTATAACGCGCCCAATTATGTCCTTTTTGCATAAAGGGTGTCAGAGACGCTGAGGTGGCAATGATGGCAGTCATACTTAAGCCAACCAGCAAGTGGGGACCGAAAAACAACTTGCCGTTGTTGATATAAGTCACCGCCATTGCCCCAACGGTACTAATCACCATAAAGGCTAACAGTGCTGAACCAATTTGATGGTGTTTGATATTGTATTTGCCCTTGACTAGCTCTTTTCGGAGTTCACCTTCTGCTGTTCTCGTCTGTTGAATTTTGATCCCCAGATACAGGGCATAAATGGCAGTTGCCAGCAGCAGCCACATCACTATAGGGTGAAAGAATTGGGAGTAAACTTTAATTGGTTCTGGGATGTCGAAGTTCATAAGCTTCTTGGAGCAATTTTAATATAGTGACAAAAGTTAACATAGCATAGCGGCGGTTTCGTCTAAAGTCTGATAACGAAACTGGCTTCCCTCCCAAGAGGTAGATTTCCCCTGCAATTAGACAACAGCGATGATCCAAAACACTGATGGCTTACTGCTGAAAGCCGCCCAAAGTGGCAACTTGACCCAAATTCAAGCCCTACTGAGTCAGGGGGTGAATATCGATGCGACTGATCGCGATGGTACAACAGCATTGATGATCGCCGCTCAACGGGGTTATACCGAAATCGTGCGATCGCTCATTGCCGCAGGTGCTAATGTTAACTTGCCGCGAAAACGGTACAGGTTAACTGCACTCATGCTAGCCGTCGCCGCGAATCAGGTGGATGCAGTAGAAACGCTAATTGCCGATGGTGCGGATGTTAACGCCAAGAATGAAGATGGTAGCACGGCGCTGATGGTAGCGGCACATAAAGGTCATCTCAAACTGGTGCAACGGTTATTAGCAGCAGGTGCCGATGTCAATATTCAAGATAAAGATAACGATAACGCCCTGAAGCTAGCGGCGGAAAGTGGTCATGTTCAAATTGTAAACATCTTACTCGAAGCTGGGGCAGATGGCACACTCAGTTCAGAGGCATTGCTGTTAGCGGCGAGTGAGGGTCATACTCCGATGGTGAACCGATTACTGGAGGGTGGGTTTGATGCCAATACTCGCAACGTTGATGGCAGAACCGCACTCATCCAGGCGGCGGAGTTAGGCTATTTACCCATTATTCAGTCCTTGTTGGCGCATGGTGCTGATGTCAATGTGCAAGATGAGGATGGTGAAACGGCGCTGACGTTAGCGGCGGATCAAGGGCATACGTTGGTGGTTCAGGCTTTAGTCGGGGCGGGTGCGGATGTAAACCACCACAATCCCAGGGGGGGAACGGCACTAATGGCGGCAGCAGCCGGGGGTCATTGTGACATTGTGCGGGTATTACTGGATGCGGGGGCAGAGATTAATCTCCAGGATGTTGATGGGGAGACAGCCTTACATTTAGCCTCGGTAGAAGGGCATACGGCGGTTGTGGAGACGTTACTCCAGCGTAATGCTAACGTAGACCTGAAAAATAAGCTCGGTGACACCCCACTGATGCTAGCCGCTTTACATGGTCACACAGAGATTGCGATCGCGCTAGTGCAACATGGCGCTGACGTAAATGCCAGCAATCAAGGGGAAACCCCACTTACCCTTGCCCTATCTCAGGGATACCCTGAAACGGTTAAAGTTTTACTCCAAGCCGGGGCCAATGCCAATCTGACGGATATAACCGGGAAAACCCTATTAATGAAGATAGCTGACCAAGGGGATAGTGAACTGATACGCTCATTATTAGCAGCCGGGGTTGATGTGAATCAGCGAGATAGTGCTGGGGCGACAGCCTTAATGTGGGCAGCCCATCGGGGTTATATCCCCGCTGTGAAATGTTTATTAGACGCGGGTGCGGATGTCACCCTCAAAAATCGAGGGGGCTATACGGCGATGATGATTGCTGAATTTAATGGGTATCCAGAAGTCGTGGGGGTTCTGAAAGCTGCAGGGGCGGCGGAGTAGAAAGGGATAGGGGAGATGGGGCAGATGGGGGAGATGGGGAAGATGGGGAAGATGGGGAAGATGGGGAAGAGTAGGGGCGGGTTTAGGGACTAATATTGGTTGTTATCCCTAGCTTGGCTGCAAAACCCGCCCTTTGTTTAGGGGTGGGTTTGACCATTAACGGGAAGGTTTTCACCCTGATATCACTACAGCGTTTTCAGACTCGATATGATATACCCTTTCCCAGAGTAGAACAGGGCTGTCTCATCGTTACTGTACTACACTGTGTTAGAAAGTATTGTAAACCCGCCCCGATAGAGTGCAAGAAATATTCGACAAATGACAGACAAATGACAAATGACAAATGACAAATGACAAACTAGGTTTATTGTCAATAACTTTAGCCAGTTGCCTGGTTGGATATCAGCTAGTCCTACCCAGGACAGCGCTGGCTCAACGTCAACCCTCACCGTGGTTAGAGTTATATCAAACAAACTCATCATACGACAATACCGCTAGACCCCCAGTCCAGAGAACAACGGGAGGAAGTCGTGGTTTAGTTTGTCCAATTTCTCCAGCCTATAATCCCTTAGCTATTCCCTTAGTTTGGAGTAATCGCCCCTTATTTATGTGGCAAGTCAAAGAGGGAGAACAGATTGGCAAATTTGAACTGTGGCAGCATGTTACCCAGGATGTGGTGTGGAGTAAACCAGTGAGTTCATCTGAGACTACGCTTTTGTATGACGGGGAAGCACTGCAACCGGGAGAGCGTTATTATTGGGTATTATTTAACGAAGATTCTGTTACCCTTTACCGACTCGCCTTTCAGATGCTGGATCAACCAACACGCGATCGCATCTCTTCTGATTTAATGACGATAGAGGCGCAATTGCAAGAAGAAGGAGCGTCAGCCGAGGAGATAGTTTATGCTAAAGCCGAGTATTTTGCCACTCGTCAAATGTGGGCGGATGTGTTACAACAGGCGTACAGTGTAGAGAATCCGTCAATGGCTTTGACTGACTTTCTTGAGATAACTTCCCAGCAGTTTTGTTCGGGTTAATCTCGTTTCTTCAAGCTTAAATAAGAGCCTATTGGTGTTCTCTATTTGTGCATAGCATCTTCCCCTCAGATGTATAAACAGGTAGAAACCCTTAAGCGGCTATTGATATGACGAATCCCTTAATTTCACTCAACCGCCGTTCTCTCCAAGGAGTACTCACCCTCCTTTCCCTAACCAGCGCCATTCTCATCTCGCCTGCTGCGATCGCGGGACAGTGGGTGAGAGTCAAAACCGATGCACGCAATAACGCTTTCCACGTTGATGTCTCCACGATTGAAGGTAGAGGGCGTTTGCGTTACTTCTGGTCAAATATTATCTACGGACAACCCAACCCGAATCTTGTACCTGGGCAAGAGGTATACAGCACTACATATTATATAGCGGTGGATTGCCAGAATCAGATTTATCAGGTGCGCTTTGTACGGTTTCTGGATGCCGACGGACAAACGATTGAAGATTATATAGCACTACGCACACACGTTAGGACAAATGAAGAAAAATTAAAATCGCTCAATCCCTTTTCAGGTAAGCTTTTGTCTTCACTATTGCCTATTGCCTATTGCCTATTGCCTATTGCCTAGCGCGTAGCGCTATAACTATGGAGAAGATGGCAGAGGCGGTGTACCTGAGTCAGGTTCTCCGGAAGAAGCCTCACTCAAGTTTGTTTGCTCAAGGTAATCTGGGTAAAGCTACAATAAATAGTGCCATAGAATTGGCGACATTTCTGAGCGCAAGCCTTTGGGCATAGTTTTTTGGCGCATGTCAGTAGGGCGCACGTCAGTGCGCCCCTACGTTATGGCATAAAAATAAATGAATTAACACGATTTTTCCTTCCTCAATTAGCCTAACTCAATGTACTCAGTGATATGATCCAACAATTGCAAACTGACTCAGCCACCGATATTATCTACCCCGACAGCGATGGTCAACCGATGGCAGACAACACAAAACAATTTCGCTGGATTGTTACCGTTAAGGAAAATATAGAGATATTATTTGCTGCTAATGCTGATGTATTCGTAGCTGGCGATTTACTTTGGTATCCCATTCAGGGAAAACCGAAAACGTGCCAAGCCCCTGACGTGATGGTTGTCTTCGGTAGACCGAAAGGTGACAGAGGTTCCTATCAGCAATGGCGAGAAGATAATATTGTCCCCCAAGTTGTCTTTGAGATTCTATCGCCAGGAAACCGTGCCAAAAAGATGGCAGAAAAACTCTTATTCTATCAACGTTACGGTGTTGAGGAATATTACATTTATGATCCAGATGACATCGAATTAACTGGCTTATTGCGGTCTGGAGAATGGTTAGACCCCATTGAAGATATGAATGGATGGGTCAGTCCACGATTAGGAATCCGGTTTGAACTCACCCCTGATACCCTGGTCATTTATCGCCCCGATGGACAGCGATTTCTGACCCCAGTTGAACTCGATCATCTAAGAGAACAGGAACGTCAACGGGCAGAAGAAGAACGTCAACGCGCCGAGGACGCAATGGCTGAACTGGGACAAGAACAACAACGCTATCAAGCGTTGATGGAGAAACTACGAGCTAGAGGAATTGACCCAGAACAACTGTAAGTGTGATACCGCTAAGACAAATTTAAATTGTATAAGTAGGTGGACATACATTTTGTTTAGGTTTTGGTGCAGCCGGAGAAGCGGTATTAGATGGGGTGAATCGCTTAAAAACTAAGTTTACAGCAGTTTTCAAGTTGGTAGACTACAGACAATGATTGCGCTGAAAAGCAAGCCGATGCAATTTTGTATTCCATAAACGTGAAAAGCGCTGTAAATCTCTTCTAGCCGCGCGGCTGGTGAAAATGCTTCTGAACGCGGATACGGCTGAATTAAATATAACGGCGACATTGAGTCAAGTTGATGCCAATAATCAATTGATTGCTCAAGTATTTCCCAAACGAAGTCGAACCGGATTAAACTCTACCACCCCTTCTCGTCAAAGCATCAACTCTACCCGTTTTACTCAATTACCCCTCGCCACTCCAGTTCAGCTAAACATCGTCAACAATGAGTCTCGCCCTGTCTATGTCAGTGTTTTAGTCATTGATGCTACCGGGGAAATCACCCTCTTGTTTCCCCATCAATGGGCGGTGATAGAGGATGCGGCACAAGTGAAAGCAGGTGAAACGCTATTGATTCCCAACCCGAGTCGAGATACGTTTCACCTGCAAACCCAAAAACCTCTGGGTGTAACCGAGGTTCTAATTATTGCTAGCGTTACACCTGTACGAAATGCTTTAAAAGCTTTACAAACTCTCGCCAAGCGCCGAAATTTAGACAGTGAACCTGTGGTACTTCCTGCCCCGATTGAGGTAATTGAACAATTGCTATCTGATTTAACCCCAAGCCGTGACTATTCTGTCTCAGCGACTCAAGGAATTAGCCCGGTTGATACTAGCCAACTTGCGGCAATGTCGATAACGTTTGAAGTTATATCAAAACCCAATTAAAGTTGCTCAGCCGGACCCTCTGTTGCACCAGAAACGGCTTTCCAAGCTGTTAATCCGCCTTTGAGAACCGATACAGACTCAAAACCCGCTTCCCGCAGTTGGGATGCAGCTTCATTGCTTTGTTGATCATTGTCACCGTAGACATAGATCTCACGTTGCGGTTCGAGACTAGCGGTGGCGCGATCGCTGAGTTCATCGATTGGCATGGGAATCGCCCCCATGATCCGCCCTTGGTTAAAAGCCGCGCGATCGCGAACATCCAAAATCGTCAAAGCGGGTTCACCCCATTGCAGGCGGGATTTAACGGCTTGAGCGCTAGACTCTGGCATCTGTTGGGGTGGTGGGGTAGGAATTGCCTCAGCTACGTTTTCCTTTGCCTCGGCGATGGGGTTCGTTGTTTGTGGGTCTGACATAATAGTTGTGTAGTGATAAGTCCTAATTACCTCACCATAGCCACAATTTTCTCCTGTAAACCTCTTTCTTTAGACATAAGGTTTCCCAATCCGTGGGACTTGATGAGTAAAAATGCTTAGGCTTCCTTGACTAAATAGCTTGCGGCTAATTCATTTGGACTGATCTGTTCATAAGGTTCAAAGGGTTGATGAATCCAGGGATTGTCGGGTAAATAGTCCACGTAATAATCCGGGGTAATCAGGGAGTGAGCTTTGTACCACAGAACCGCCGTGCGAATCTCTTCCAGTTCATTCCCATACCGTTCCTCTAGCCAATTCATCGATTCCCGTAGGCTAACGCCGGAATCCACTAAATCATCCACCAGCAGCACGCGACTCCCCAGGGTTTCGGTTGTCATCGTCAGATGGTGAGAAAAGGTGATGTCACCTCGAACACGGTTTTTGGAACCCCCATAAGACGATGCGGAAAGAATCGCTAAGGGTTTACTATAAATTCGGCAGAGGATATCCCCCACCCGCAGTCCCCCTTTAGCAATGCAGACAATTTGGTTAAACTCCCAGTTGGCTTGATAAATCTTGACGGCTAGGCGTTCAATTTTTTTATGGTATTCTGACCAAGTGACATACAGGTCTGACATAAGCATCGTCCAGTAAAGGGTTAATCGAGATAGAAGGGTTCCCTTAAATCCTAAATAGGAAACCGGGAACAGGAAACGGAAAACAGTAGGAAAGTGGTTCGAGTGTTTTTTGTGTCATTCGCAACTAGCCTAGGATTTCATGCCTGATTGGGACATGCTATATAAGTTATAAATGTGACGCAAAAAAATTCCCTATTCCAATTTTTGTCCTCTTTCCCTATTTATTGATTACCTAAACGCTTTTCTGGAAACTGTCATATAAGTTACACTTAAACGAGAGTTGGGGAGACATTGAAAAGTGACCTATCGAATTTTAAGCTTAGATGGTGGAGGCATTCGCGGCATTATATCAGCCGTTATCTTAGCAGAAGTTGAGCGAGTTCTCAACCAACCTTTGAGCCAATATTTCGATTTGATTGCCGGAACGTCTACGGGTTCAATCCTCGCCTCAGCTATCGCAACTGGACGCCAAAGCCAGGAGATTATCCGGCTCTATCAAGACAAAGGAGCAAGAATTTTTCCTTATCAAGGTCGTTTTTCCCCCCGGCGGTTGGGATTAGTGTTTCAATACGGTCTTTCCGCACCGCTCTACCCAGACGATGGCTTAATTCAAGTGTTGCAAGAAGAGTTTGGCTCAACCAAATTATCAGAGATTGAGAACTCTCTGCAACTGATGATTATTGCCTACGATACAATCGGGCGAAAACCCATTGTCTTTAAAAGTTGGCGTCAAGACCAAGATTTTTTCACGATTCCTTTATGGGAAGCCTGCGTCTGTTCCTCCTCTGCACCCACCTATTTCCCGGCTCACCTTTTACAAACACCACGGCGACAATATTCGGTCATTGATGGTGGCGTTGGTGCCAACAATCCGGCGGCGGCGGCTCTGGCAGAAGCGCTACGATTAAATTATTCAATTCAAGACATTTCTATCCTCTCAATTGGCACCGGAAATTCTGACCGCCCCTTTCCCTGGAATGAGACACGCGGCTGGGGATTGGCACAGTGGGGATGGAAAGGACGCCTGATTGACGTATTATTTGATGCCTCTTCTGATATTCACGATTATATTACTCGGCAGATCCTGAGTTCTCAGGACTTAGATAATCCTGACGTTCAGCGCTACCTCCGTCTTCAACCCGATATTATGAATTTTGAGATCGACAACGCTAGTCCGGAAAATATTGCTAATCTAACTATGTTTGCCCGAGATTACATCGCGGAGAACCAACAGAGGCTGAAAGATTTTTTAATCTTGTAGAGGTGGGTTTAGGGATTCAATCTAAGTGGGTGGACGCAATTAAAGTTAACGGTTGAGATTAGGGAACACCTCAGACTTCGGCGTGAGCGCTCAGACTTCGGCAACACGCTCGGTGTGTAACAGGGAACAGTAAGGGTTTGAGAGTGATTTACAAAACTTGATACAGTACCGTTTTATTTTGTCCGACTACTTAGTTACCAACAACTGAACAACAAAACCCGCCCTTATTTATAATCAATAAGCTAATGACACCCAAAGCCCGTAAACAGTTTGCTCAACATTGGCTACGTAGTGAAAAAGCTCTAAATCAAATCGTGAAAGCAGCCAACTTGCAGCCCAGCGATCGCCTGCTGGAGATTGGTCCGGGAACGGGTGTGCTGACGCGGCGACTCTTAGCGGAGGTAGAGTCATTGGTGGCGGTTGAGATTGACCGGGATTTGTGCCAACGTTTGGTCAAAAGCTTCGGTCAAAACGAGAATTTTTTACTCTTACAAGGTGACATTCTCTCCCTGAACTTGCACGAACATCTCGCCGCCTTTGAGAAGTTCCAGTATCCGAATAAAGTCGTTGCCAATATTCCCTATAACATTACTGGGCCGATTTTGCAAACGCTGTTGGGAACCATTGCCCAACCTGTTATTCCTGCCTTTGAGTTAATTGTACTCTTGCTGCAAAAAGAAGTGGCACAACGATTATCTGCGAAACCGGGTTCTAAGGCATTTGGCGCATTATCGGTGCGGGTACAATATCTGGCAGACTGTGACTGGATCTGTGATGTCCCAGCCAAAGCCTTTTCCCCACCGCCCAAAGTAGACTCCGCCGTTGTTCGCTTGCGTCCCCGCATTGTAGAACCTCCAGCCGATAACCCCCAACAGCTAGAAACCTTAGTCAAGCTGGGTTTTGCCAGTAAGCGGAAAATGTTGCGAAATAACCTCAAATCCCTGTGCGATCGCGATAAAATTAACCAATTACTCGAACAAGTAGACAGTCATCCCCAAGCCCGTGCTGAAGACTTGAGCGTTAGCCAATGGGTTGCTCTCGCCAATCACTTAAATGGGACAAAAGGGGGAGCAGAGGAAGCTGGGGAAGCAATGTAGAGACGTGCCATGGCACGTCTGGAAGCTGGGAATTGACTGATGGATTATGTTTACAAGCTGCACGAGTGACCTATTCGATGTAATTTATAATTCATAATTTATAACTCATCATTCCCATGCGTTCCTATTCCCTCATCGCCCCTGCCAAAATTAATCTGTATCTAGAAATACTAGGCGATCGCGCCGATGGGTATCATGAACTGGCAATGATCCTGCAAAGCATTGAACTCGCTGATCAAGTGAGTGTCCGGGCTATTGGGACTCAAACTATTCAAATTCACTGCGATCACCCGCAAGTCCCCCTAGATAAAACGAATCTGGCTTACCGGGCGGTGGATTTGATGAGTCAACAGTTTCCGGATTGCTGGGCGCAGCTTGGCGGTGTAGAAGTCACAATCAAAAAGAATATTCCTGTCGCGGCTGGATTGGCAGGAGGGTCAACCAATGCCGCCGCCGTTTTGGTTGGATTGAATATGCTTTGGCAATTGGGACTCACGCAGCCAGAATTACAAGAGTTAGCCGCGAAACTCGGTTCAGACGTGCCATTTTGTCTAGCCGGGGGAACCGCGATCGCAACCGGGCGAGGCGAAGAACTTGATCCCTTACCCAATCTGGATTCGTTCTATCTGGTGTTAGCCAAACATCAAAACTTAGCCGTTTCTACAGCTTGGGCGTATCAAAGCTATCGGACTCAGTTTAGCAATACTTATGGGCGTTCTGAGGGAGTCAATAAATCTACAACAACTGAAACGATAAATCCCCCCACTCGTGTGCATTCGGGTTCTATGGTTCAAGCTATTTTAAATAAAAATGTCGCTAAAATTGGTCAACTGCTATACAACGATTTGGAGCAAGTTGTACTCCCTAACTATCCCCAAGTCTTGCAACTGCGGCAAGCCTTTGAAAATTGCGGTGCATTAGGCACAATGATGTCCGGTTCGGGTCCTACCGTATTCGCTCTTTGTCAGTCTCAGGAACAAGCCCAAGCGCTTTTACAACACGTCCAGTCAGAAATCCCTGATCCAAATTTAGGGTTTTGGGTGACGAAGTTTGCCAGCCATGGGATTCAGATTGTCTCCTAATAATGATTTCGAGAGAACAGGAAACAGGAAACGGGGAAGTAGGAGATGTAGAAACATAGTAGGAGATGTAGAGACGTAGCATGCTACGTCTCTACAGTTAGGGCGAATTTTGCTTATAACTTATGACTTATTGTATTAAACCGGGATGCCTGACACCGGAAAATCTCGATTCCGCTCAATTTTGTCAAACCTGTGGGGAAAGGCTACAGCTAAAAGAACGCTACCGCCCTCTACGCCCCCTCGGTAGCGGTGGATTCGGCAGAACATTTTTGGCAGTTGACGAAGATATTCCCAGTCAACCCTATTGTGTGATCAAACAACTTTATCTGCAAAACTCCGAGCCAGCAACCTTACCAAAAGCCAAAGAACTGTTTCACCAAGAAGCCATCCGTTTAAATGAATTGGGTAACCATTCGCAAATTCCAACACTTCTGGCACATTTTGAACAGAATCAACAACTTTATTTAATTCAAGACTTTATTCCGGGGCTAACCTTGAGCGAGGAGTTAACCCAGCATGGACAGTACAACGAAGAGCAAATTTGGAAATTATTGCGTGAACTATTACCCTTGATTCGCTATATTCATTCCCATCGTGTACTGCATCGAGATATCAAACCTGCCAATATTATCCGCCGCCAAGATGACGGGAAGTTAGTGTTAATTGATTTTGGCGTTGCCAAATTGCTGACGGATACCGCCTTGCTGCAAACGGGTACAATTATTGGTAGCCCGGAATATATGGCTCCCGAACAACTCAAAGGTAAAGCATTTTGGGCAAGTGATCTGTATAGTGTGGGAGTAACCTGCCTTTATCTAATGACTCAGGTCTCCCCCTTTGACCTGTATGATACATTCAACGAAACCTGGGTGTGGCGAAATTTTTTACCCCCTGAAACCCAGATTAGCGATCGCCTAGGGAAAATCCTGGATCAGTTAACTCATTCTAGTCTCAAACAACGCTATCAATCGGCTGATGAAGTGATCACGGATTTGACACCTGCTACCTCTCCTCCTGTCGGCACTCATTTTATCAACTTTCGGCAACCCAAAACCCGCAAAACTAAACGAAATCGTCTCGCCTCAGAAGTGGGAATTGACTATCAGCGGTTAAAGCAACTCTTAGCCACCCATAAATGGCAAAAAGCAGATGAAGAAACCTGGATAATATTGGGTCAAGCCTGTGGCAAATTCCCCGGTTATTATCTGAAGTTGAGTGATATTCAAGAATTACCCTGTGAAGACTTGCGGACTTTGGATCAGCTATGGATGAAATACAGTAAAAAACATTTTGGCTTTACAGTGCAAAGTCGCCTCTATCAAGAGGTTGAAGCCGATTATCCCAGTTTCTGCGATCGCGTGGGTTGGTCGGTTCACAATCCTCACGTTCCGGATACAGCCTATCAATTTAATCTTAAAGCTCCAGCCGGACATCTACCATCCCGTCGCTGGGTAGGAGGCTATTACAACTGGTGGCGTCATGCTGAAGCGATCGCGGATAAATTGGAACAATGTAGTTTGTAGTAAGGGCTTTAGCCTTAGATCATCAGCCTAATTTCTCCCTTTTGGGGGACGATCTGGACACCAAAATCTTGATACCAAAGAGGATAGGCTCGGATGCTTTTCTCGGATCATACCCCGACCTGATCTGAACAAGCAAAAAACGCCGATAACCATTGCAGTGTAAAGACTATGGAGAATAAAATTATGAATACCCAAGACGAAGCACGGAAACTTGCCACTCAAGAGCGTCTCGCCGACGAGCAGTTGAAACAAAACATGCTCAACCGCGCAGAAGAAGAAGTCGAAGTTCCCTCTGCTGATACCCCGACTCAACAGCAAACGCGAGAATCAGCAGCCCAGCAGCGCGAGAAAGGTGAACACTTGCAAGAAACCATGCAGAGTCGCGCTGAAGCCAACACACCCTAATGTTGTCGGCTGAATTTTTGAAACGTAGTAGTGCGACACACCTAAATTGATGGTTAAGAATTAGGTTCGTAGTAGGGAACCTTAGCCCTAGATTTTGTTGGGTTTCCTACCTACACTCCACCTACAACCTATTCCATCATTTTAGGGATGCCACACCAGTAGACTAAGCCTTCTCAAAAAGCAATATCATGTCTGCTGAAATTCCCACCACTGTGAAGTCTCCCATTTTAATTTAATAGGAAGGGCGGGTTTTGTTGAAAGGTTATCGGTAGATAGCCAAATGAAACAGCTAAACCCGCCCCTACAAATAACAAATGAAAATGACGTAGCTTGCTTCTCCGATGAAAGCGAGTATGACACAAGACGCTACCTGGCATTTTTCGAGCATGTGTAAGCAGAATCTTCCTAAGACAGAGGGGTGAAACTATTGCCCATTGCCTATTCCCTATGACACCTCTCCCCACCACAAGTCTCCCTGCAGCAGACCCTAATTATAAATGTTGACCCAACTCCTGTCGCAGGCGATAGAGAATCATATCCGGTTCAACTTGACTGAGAATATCTTGAATCACCGTACTCGCCCCTAAAGATCCCCAAGTGCAGCCTTGTTCCAGATACACTTGCGCCGCATGACCAACCGTATACGCCCCATACCCGGCAATCCCGGCTTGAGTCACGGCGGTTCCAGCAAAAGCCGTTACTCCGCCAATACTGGCAACGGCTGAGGCACTTTTGCCCATTCCCAACAGCGCACTACTTCCCAGTTCACCCAACAGTAAACCCCCGGAACTAATTAATATTTTGCGCCATAATTTTCCCGCTTCATAACTCGTCATCGGTAAACCGTAGAGTCGCGATAAGGAACGAATCAGTGCCAAGTCTGTTATAGTTCCCCCTAAGATATCCAACAGACCAATCGGATTCAGCGCCACTGCCAGGGCTTTATACTTAGCAAAGCGCCAGATTAAATCTTCGGCGTCTGCCTTACGTTGTGCCACAGTTTTCTGGGCAATGCTAACTTGAGCAGTTCGGGCTTGAAACAGGGCATTAAGTGCCAAGAGCGATCGCCCTTCGCGATTGAGTATTCTTAAAATGGCTTGCTTTAACTCATCCACTTGAGGGGGTAGGGTTTCCCATTCATAATTGACGGTTCCATCAGGTAACTCTACCCGCACTTGTATCGGAGAGGGTTCTGCGGCGACTCGAACAATCTCCTCTGGTGATAACATTTTTTTTAAACGGCGATCGCGGGGAGACCCTGTACCCAGTTCTTGCAGTTGCTGGTAAATCGCCTCTCTATCTTGTTCTGGATACAAATCAATTTTGTTAAATACCAGAATCAAAGGCTTTTGGGCTTGTCGCAGTTCCGACAACGCCTGATACTCTGTGCGGGTAATATCCCCAGCCACGACAAATAAAATTAAATCCGCCTCAGACGCCACCTGTTGCGCCATCTGCGCCCGTGCTTCTCCCTGAACTTCATCCAATCCCGGCGTATCAATTAACTCAACTTGCACTTTCCCCTCACCACCGGGCGTCCAGCGTACCGACTTGGGCCACTGGGTTACTCCATGCAAGGGACCCGTTTGCAAGATTTTCTGACCCAGTAACGCATTAACGACAGCCGATTTCCCGCGACTGACTAAACCAAAGGTGGCAATACGAATTACGCCTTGGTCAAGTTTGTCTAAGCTAAACTGCAACACCTCTAGTTCATTCTGGAGGGCGGCTTGCAGTTCCACATCGGGAAGGGGGCGACGGTGATGTAGGTTGTTGTACCAGAATAAAGTGTGCCGCAAACTGGCACGAGCGCGGTGAATATAGTAGTCTTGGTGATTTCGGGTGGGTTTAGGGGAAGGGGATGGTGATTGACTCAAGGTTAGATGGGAAAGGATGGTCTACAGTTCTATTTTCGTATAATTAGCGCTAGATGTTTGGGCGATGACTCAGGATTCTGTAGTCTGGAAAAATTTCTGAGTTTTTTTATTTTATCGTTGTTATCAGTGTAGGTTGGGTTAAGCGGCTGCGAAACCCAACGATTTAGCAAGTGAGACTATGGCGGCAAAATGTTGCTTAAAACCAGAGAAACGAAACCCGTTTTCGTGGCGTGACACACCTAATTTGATCGGGTAGGGGCGCACTGATGTGCATCCGTGTCAACTTAAGAGGAAACGTAAGCTAAGTGAGCTTTTGAATCTCGCTGCCTTAAAAATAACCCCCCTTAATCCCCCCTTGCTAAGGGGGGAAATGTTCCCTCCCCTTGATAAGGGGAGAGTTAGGGTGGGGTCAGATCAAGGTATTGCTTTCGTTTTAAGCTTAAGTTGACACCAATGACTGACGTGCGCCCGATTAAACCGTAAAGTCTGTTCCACTTTTTGGCTGTGCCACGCGAGTAGCATCGGCGTAAAAGCTGTGATAAAATTTACAAAATAATTAAAACTCAGAACATCCAAAAAAAGTAATGCAGACTACCGTTCATAAAATTGGCACGTTGGGACTAGCAACGGCGACAGTGTTAGGATTAACTGCTTTCCAATCTGCTGAAGCGGCATCCCTGTATACGGTTACTGATATTGGCACACTCTCTGGTAGAGAGGATTTTCCTCACCCTCCAAGCCGACTTAATAATGCTGGGCAAATCGTTGGCAGAAGTGGATTGCGATTTTTTGATGCACCGTTGCGTGCCTTTTTGTGGGACAACGGTGTGATGACTGACCTTGGCAGTTTAGAAGGTTCAAATAGCGAAGCCTTTGACATTAATGACTTTGGGCAAGTAGTAGGTCACTCAGAAATTAACTCGCCAGATTTTTCCCCCTTTCCAAATTATACCTCTCATGCTTTTCTCTGGGAAAACGGCGTAATGACTGACTTGGGAACGTTTGGTGGTACAAATAGCTCAGCAAACGGCATCAACAATATTGGTCAGGTGGTCGGTTGGGCAGAGAATGAGCGCGGAGAAGAACGTGCCTTTCTCTGGGAAAATGGTGAGATGATTGACCTCGGTACTTTGGGTGGTACAACCAGCTTTGCTTCGAGTATTAACGATTCTAGTCAGATAGTTGGTAATGCACCAACAAGCAGTGGGAGTAACCGCGCTTTCCTCTGGGAAAATGGCGAGATGTTTGACCTCGGTACTTTGGGGGGTTCAACCAGCTTCGCTGGGGATATCAATGAATCTGGACAGGTCGTTGGCTTTGCAACGCTTAGTGGTGAGGGTTCTTTCAACCACCACGCCTTTCTGTGGCAAGACGGCACGATGATAGATTTGGGTACGTTGGATGACCTTCCTACAAGCGAAGCTGTGGGTATTAACAATGCGGGTCAAGTCGTCGGCAATGCCTATAACTTCAACGATTTCAATGAACGTAAACCCTTTCTCTGGGAAAATGGGTTGATGATTGATATCAACAGTTTAATTCCTGCTGACTCCGGCTGGGAATTGTTAATTGCACTTGATATAAATGATAGTGAGCAAATTGTAGGTATAGGTAGGATGGGTGATCAAGTCCATGATGTCTTACTGACTCCTTTGTCTGAGCCGACACCAGTCCCAGAACCTCTGACCCTTCTTGGTTCAGCTACGGCTTTAGGATTTGGAGCCTTATTCAAGCGAGAGCATTTAAAAAGACAGAAAAAACTCAGCTAAACGATTAATACAAGAAGACTTACGCTCCATCCGTGTCAACTTAAGGTAGAAAAGTAAGCCGTTCGAGTTCCCTCCCCTTTATAAGGGGAGAGTTAGGGTGGGGTCAGATCAAGGTATATCAAGTGCGATCGCGCTCTACTGGGGAACCGCTATTCTCCCTACCTGTTGATACCTGAACATTTAAGGGTTGGTCGTCGTTTATACGCAAGTTCCTCTCAGCTATGCGTTGATGGCGCTAAAGCGCAACTACAAGCGCAACTACAAGCGCAACTACGATCGCTCACGTTCCGATCGCCAAATCTGCCAGTACACCCCAATCCGCTCGACAAACACTCCCGGTTTCTCTGCATAAATGCGCTGTCCTAAACAGTACGCTGACTGCTGCAATTGGAGTCGTCGGCGGTCAATTAAGCCAATTAGGGCGTCTAGTTGAGGGCGATCGCCTGCGAGTTCCGGTTCCTTCTCCAGTAGCTGACGCAACATTGCCAAATCATGGTCATCCCCTAAATAATCGGCTAATTGTTTCGTTTCTGATGCCATTTCTGCCATCAAATTTGACCATACTAATTTAAGCAGTCGTAGGTGATACCACAGATATTTTACTCGCTTGCGCCAATCGTGAAAGTTTTCGACGCTAGGCTGATTAAAGGCTACTATTAATGCTTTATCCCCTCGTTTATAGACACGCTGAACACTCTCCTGTATCGTTGACCAGTCATTGCTTTTAATTGACCAATCTTTGACCCGTTCCCGCGCTGCTTTAATCATGCCAATGGCGTCCTCTTGGGCATTTTTTTCGTCCAGAACCCGCTCACTAATGGATTGACTACGGGCTTCTAAGGCTTGACGTACTTCCCTAAAACCATCGGCTGAGATAATCGTGGCAAAATGTTCGCTCAAATCATCTAGGGTTTCAATCGTCACCTGAGCATCTCGCACATCGGATAACAAGCGCCCCGCATCTCGGAAACAGGTATTTTCTTGGTGATAAGTATCCGAACCAATTTCATCCCGCACTAAGCGCAATAATGCTCGTAGCTTCTTCAACCGCTTACGAGCATCATGAACCGCCTCTTCTGGGCTATCATCCGTTTGACCCAATAATTGGGCTAATGCTTTGTCTATCTGTTCGTAAGCAATGCGCTGAACTCCCTCAGATATAGATTCGGATGCCTTTAATCGATATGCCATGGTTAAGTGTGCGATCGCGCTTAGAGTGAGAGTATGCTGACAATGTTTTTAGGGATGGGGGAGTAGGGGAAGCAGGGGAAGCAGGGGAAGCAGGGGGAGTAGGGGAAGCAATGATACATTTTCCCTGATAGCGGTGCAGGGGTATGAACGTTTTTTACCCATTTAAATGCATGACAGCTTATGGATCTTATAGTGGGCGATCGCGTCCTACTCAGCCTCTCTCTTGGGGATTATTTGGATGGTTTGAGTGGCAATTTTTGCAGCTTACCACATAAGAGACTCGATTGTTCACTGGTTAAAACAATCGTTCCGTCAGGTAGTATGGCTCCCCCGAAATCTGCATCGGTCAAATCTGCACCACTCAAATCTGCGCCACTTAAATCGGCTCCTCTCAGGTTTGCCCCTCGTAGGTTAGCACAACGTAAATTTGCCCAAATCAAATCTGCTTGGCGTAAATTCGCCCCACATAAGTTGGCTCGACTTAAATTTGCCCGCGTCAACGTGGCTTTTTCTAAGACAATCCCTTCTAGGTTTGCCTGACTCAAGTCAATTCTCTGGAGATCTACGCCGTTTAACTCTAAGTTGCTGAGGTTAAATCCCCGATAATCCCGTTCTCCCGCCGCATACTCCTCCAGTAGACGATGGGGTGCCATTCTTATTCGTTCTAGTTTCTTAAAAAACTCTTGCTTTCTAGCTGACGCTGAGGATTGGTTTGGGTTAAGGATATTTCGATCAGAGGATTGCATAGCCTGCTTTACCTGATAAATTCAACATAGTTAATCTTCAGATATTGGGCTGGACGATTAATTGAGAATAGTCCTAATTTTCGGTGAATTTAATCCGCTTTCGAGGTAACTTAACCCACTATCCGGCGTGACTCTAATGAGTTCTCCTGTGTGATCTACGTCTCTATTCTCGAACTAAACCCTATTGTAGCAAAAGTCTCAAGCCTCTAAGGAGAGGGGAGACGGTTTATGACTTAGGGAACAGGGAAGGAGTCAAAAGGAATAGGAAAACGTTGTCGTGCAATCGTCTAGCTTTTTATCTTGCCGTTGTATTCGGCAAATAGGGCTTGCTGCATTAAGTAGGTTGGTGGAAATAAACTCAACCATCTTAACTTCTGTAAATAAGCCTCAAATCCTTACATAAGAGATAAGACGATCAGCAAAAACGCTGATAAACTGTCACTAACCCATTGGCATCTCCGACATTGCCCGGAAACAGTACCACAGGTAAATCCGGAAACTGAGGATGATCTGATGGGGTTCGCACGACAGAACAACCCGGAATAATTTGACCCAGTAACCGGGCAGATCTTAAGTCTAAGCCTGTACTTAAGACATCATTTGAGGTAATTCCACCCTTACTAATTAAAAAGCCAATATCTTTGGGTAACTCTCGAACAATATCCATTAATAATGCTGAAACGGCTGCGCCAAAGTTTAACCGAGTTTGCACGTCTTTAAAGACCAATTCCTCACGACTGGTATAAATGGCGGCTGTTTTATTCGAGTTGTGAATCTCGTCAACAGCAGCGACAAGTTTGGCTAAAAGTGAATCCCGTTGGGATGCTGACTCTTCAAGTAAATGACTAACATCCACCTCAACACCAACAATATCGGAGAGTTTCAGAAGTTGTTCAAGCTGTTGGGTGGTCTTTTTAACATGAGACCCCACCAACACAACGCCCGGTTTCCCTTCTCTGACATACTGTGCCATATTCTCTGGCGGGACGGGTTGAGCGCCCAGATTCGCTAGAGAGGTTAAAATACTGGCAGCCGAGCGAAATAAGAACCGTTTCCCTTGGGCGGCGGCGCTGAGGACATCAGCCGCGAATTTATCTAAATCGGCTTGAGTTTCCCCATCAACCACACCACATTGATTCCCACTTAAGTTGAGGAGGCGTTCTAAACTTCCTTGGCGAATATCGGAGAGGACAAATCGCTCAACGTTTTCGGCTTTAATCCTTCCGTTAGTCTTTTCTTCCACATAATCGGGTAAATAGCTGTGACGATAGCCAAATACCGAATCACGGGCAAATTCAGTTTCATGGACGGGTGTGGGAACGCCATCCACCATTAAATAATGAACACTATCGCGGGTGACTCGTCCGCCTTCAAAGAATGCAGGAACTAAGAAATGAGCATCGAAGGGTCCCACTTCTTGGGCAATCACATCGGTTTCCACGGGATAATGTCCGCGTAGGGTGGAATCAGAGCGACTGACGACAAGAAAATCGTCGATTTCTTCAGTTTCTATGGCAATTTTTAGATTATGGCAAACCTCACAAGTGACTGTGGCGGCTTCCTCTGGGGTTAACGCCCGCGTATTCGTCAGGACAAAGAAAATCGGCGAAGCGTCGGCTAGTCCTAAGCACAGCGTCTGCACATCCCAGCGCGTCAGCAGCAAGCAACTGTGAACGGTTTGGGAACCGGTGGGGTCATCATCCAAAACGATAATTTTGGGTTTGCTAGTCATGCTCTTGGTGTCCTGCGATCGGCAATGGTCAATTTATCCCTGAAATTCAGGGTATCAGGATCTTGGCGAGAAAGCACGAAGCAATGTAGAGACGTGCCATGGCACGTCTGGGAGATGGAAGGGAGTGAACTCAACACTGAATCAGGGCGGGTTTTGTTCTAAACGTTACTAAGCTGTCACGCATTTAAATTGGGAATGGGTAGCGAGCAAGATGCTCGCACTACAAGGATTTCGCAATTCTTGACATTATGGTTTAAATGCCGAACAGCTTATCAATGGCGACAAGAGAGTCCCTAAACCCGCCCCTACAGATCATGTCCTCGAAGGTCGTGAAGCGTGAAGGGTTTGTAACTGTCAACCAACACTCAACACGTTCCCATTAGCCAATAGGTTGTCATTTCGCCGCGCCCTTTCACCGCGATCGCACCTCGTTCCTGAAACTGGAATTTGTCCCGTAATCTCTGGTATGTCGTCTCTGTGACTTGTATTTTTCCCGGTTCTCCCGACGATTCCATGCGTGAGGCGACATTCACCGCATCTCCCCACAAGTCATAGATAAACTTCCTAATCCCAATCACCCCCGCCACCACTGATCCGGTATTAATTCCAATGCGAATTTGCAATGACTCACTGTGTTCAGCTTGAAACTGAGTAATCGCTTCTTGCATATCTAACGCCATCTGCGCGATCGCTTCTGCATGATCTCCCCTCGGCTGGGGTAATCCGCCAACCACCATATACGCATCACCAATGGTTTTAATTTTCTCCAAACCATGACGTTCTGCCAACTGGTCAAATGTGGAAAACATCTGATTGAGTAAATTCACTAATTCAATCGGTTTTAACCGCGCCGATAACGGTGTAAACCCGACAATATCGGCAAATAGAATTGTCACATCATCAAAATTCTCCGCAATCGCTGATTGGTCTTGTTTCAGCCGTTCCGCAATTAGTTCAGGCAAAATATTCAGTAATAATTGTTCCGATTTTTCTTGTTCTAACCGTAATGCCACCTCTGCCTGTTTGCGATCGGTAATATCACGCGCTACCCAAATCACCGAATCATCGGAAAGTGGTGACAAATTCGCCGCAAACCAAATATCCTCTCCTGCAAGATTGATGCAATACTCGATATTTACCGTCGCTTGAGTTAACAACGCCTCTCGAATACTATTGAGAATAAAATCTACCTGACTGGAATCGAAATATTCCAACAGCGTTGTTCCCAAGATGTCCCCCGGAGATTTACACCATTTTCCTTTATTCGTAGGTGCTACCTTCAGACAACGACCCGATGCATCCACCACCAGAACCATATCCGTCATCGCGGCAAAAAGTGCCTTCATTTCTGCTTCGGCTTTCTTCTGCTGCATCACTGGACCCAACTGCGCCGACACGACAGACACCAACTCAATCCAATTTTCATCATTTTGGTGTTCTTCTGCCATAAAAAACACCAACACCGCTAAAACTGGGGCAGCGATTTGAGGTTTTGCTGGTGCAACAATGGGTACAGCAAAGGCTGATTTTAACCCACAGTCGGTTGCCAATTTGAGTCGCAAGAAAACATCATCGGATTCAGTGGCAATATCACTAATCCATTCTGGTTCACCATGACACCAAACCCGTCCCGGTATTTCTTCTTCGGGTAAAAATGTTAGGGCTTCACTATACTCTCGGAATTGTTCTAGGGCGGTGATAACCTCTGGATCAAGTCCGGTCTGTTTGTAATACCAACGATGGCTACATTCTAATGCCATCCCGTCTGTCGCCGGAATCCAAACTTCGCCATAAATCCAGCCCGTAGTTTGACACACTTGATGCAGGGCAATTTCTAAGGCAGCTTGAAAATCGGGGGCGGCATTAATCGCTTGGCTAATGGTCAGCAGTAACTCAACTCGTTGTTCAGCTTGTTTGCGTTCGGTGATATCATTAATTACCGCCAGTATGCATTCTTCTTCGCCAATGGTAATTAATTCTGCGGATAATAATCCCGTTCTCACTTGACCCGATTTGGTATAAAAATGAAACTCTTGATCCCGAATAGCACCTGTCTTTTGTAATAAGCTACGGATTCGGCTTCGTTCTTGGGGTTCAACCCAAAAATTGAGTTCAATGGAGGTATGAGCAATCACATCCTCTAGGTCATACCCGGTAATCTTGAGAAAGCTTTCATTTACCTCAATAAACGTTCCCTCTGCTAGAGTAGTAATCGTAATTGGGTTCGGGGATGAGCGAAAAGCCAGAGCAAACTTTTCTTCAGACAGGCGTAGGGCGGCGGTGCGTTGCTCAACTCGTGACTCTAACTCGGCTTGATTGTTTTCTAGGACGGTAAAAAATGAGTATAACTGTTGACTCATTTGATTAAAGGATTGAGCTAAAATTTCAAGTTCATGCACCCGAACTGGTATTTTACTCTTGACTTTTACCTGTTGATTAAATTTGCCCTGGGCAATTTTCGCCGCCGCTATGCTTAACTGGGTAATCGGCTGGGTAATCCATCTGGCGGTGAAGATTCCTAACCCAGTTGCCACAACAAACGCCGCGAAGCATAAGCTAATCGTGGTGCGGGTATTGGCATGGATTTGTTCCATGAAATCCGCTTCTGGTACCGCCACCACAATCAACCACTCTAAGCCCCGATGATCCTGGAAAGGAGTGACTTGTAAATAATAGCGATCGCGGTTTAGGTTAAAGGATAGCTGTTGGCTTTGATTAATCTGGTTTAAGGTATCAACGTTTTGGTTTAAATACTGCGCGGTTAATTGAATTAAGGGATCACGGCTATGAGTAGCAAATAGGCGCTGAGTTTTATCGCCATCCTGAATAAATCGCTGTTCTGATGTGGAACTAGCAACCAGTAATCCTGATGGTTCAATAATAAACGCTTGTCCCGTTTGACCAATTCTTAAGTTGTTGAGAAATTTACTAATCTCAGATAGTAAAATATCAGTACCAACGACTCCTAATAATTTATCCTTGTCGTCAAATACGGGTTCAGCTAGGGTAATTCCTAACCGAGAATGGCTAAACATGACATAAATAGGACTCCAAACCGTTGCACCTTGAAAAGTAGCCTCTTGATACCAGGGACGGATACGAGGGTCATAATTGGTGCGACTATCTAACAGTTGCTTCCGATTTCCTTGATTGTCAGGTTTGTAGGTATGAAAGTTATAGTTGGTTGATTTATCGGCAACTTTCAGCACTAAGCGGCTATCCTCGGTATAGCCTGCGCCAATATACTCTCCTTGCTCACTGCCGAACTGAATGGTATTAATAGAGTGGGTAATCTGTACGAGTTGCAACAGATAGCGCTCACTGGGCTGATCCTGAGTCTGCACCTGACCCCGACGCACGGCATTGGCAAGAACATGGTTGACCAGATGAGGCGTTTCCAGGTAACTATCGACATGTTGTACAATGCGATCGCTAACCTCGGTCTGTAACTGCATAACCAGATTGTCAACCGCCTGCTGTCCATTGCGAAAGGAGAGATATCCAGTCAACCCTACCGCCACAAAGATCTGGAGAAGAAAGGGAACCACCAGAACCACGCGCAATGGCATCTTTTGACTGCGTTTAGCGCCTTTGACAAGCTGACGGGTAATGGTTGGCAGTAACATGGGGCAAGGATCACCTACATGGATAATACTGTATAAACTCGTCGATTTGACTAATCAGGTTTTCTAGCGTTGCATCATCAAAGCGAAAAGCTACTTCCTTTTGTACCAAAAACTTAAGTATCCCTAAAGTATCGCTAAAGTGGATAAATCTCTGTCTTCCTAGACAAATGCCAAGTTGGGACTCCTCGATTGATTTTTCTATAGGAATCCTATAGTATCTCTAATGGGTTGGGATGAAAATAATTCTTCCTGTAAAGAAAATACAGGACTCATTGACCGATTTCCGCACAATTCTGGGAAAATGGCAAAATTTACCCATACGGTGTCATACAGTTGCCATGAAAAAGCCCTGTTTTAGCACTCTTCGGCTGTATTACACGGAGATAAAAAATAGTTGTTACCCTAAAGGTTATGATTTTCGTGATCGCGGAAATGACCACCTACCCATGAGAACTCTACTGCCTTCTGCTGAGCTGTCCAGCATTTAGATTGGGATAAGCGTCATGCATTTAAATTGGGTATTAGTATCCCTACGCGCTGGTGTAATTTACACATTAGAAATGGAGGCTTTATCAGGAGTTTCTTAGAACATTTGTACTGTAACTACGCGAGAGCGTACTGCTATAGTAGCGAGCAAGATGCAAAGCCTGCGGCATGGCTTCGCTAAACGCACTACAAGGATTTCGTCATTATTGACATTAAGGTTTAAATGCCGAACAGCTTACCTAAATCCCAAGGAAGGCAATAGGTAACAGGCAACAGGGAATACACTACACAATTTAAATGCGCCTTAGCTTATCTTCCCCAGCTTCCCCAGCTTCCCCAGCTCCCTGTTCTCGTCACGTTTGTGCGGGCAAATAAACCGTAAATAAACTACCTTTGCCCAACTCACTCTCGACTTCAATCCTACCCTGATGAGCTTCTACGATCCGACGAGACAAGTATAATCCCAAACCACTCCCCGATCGCTTATGCTTTCCTTGGCGAAATCGCTGGAAAAGAGTGGCAAGATCTTCTGGACGAATACCTGATCCCGTATCTTGAATGGAAATTATCACTAAAGGGGGTTGACCATCTGCCGAGTTTGTGGAATCCGATTCTAAACCTAAATTAATATCGACCGAGCCCTTTTCCGTAAACTTGACCGCATTGCCAATTAGATTAGTGAATACGCGGCGGAGTTCAAGGCGATCGCCCATCACCAGACAATCGTCTGAATTAAATGAATTAGCGCACTCTCCTACATTCAGCTTTAACGCTAATCCCTTTTCCTGGGCTAAGGGAGTCAGTTCTTGAACGACTTCCTTAATCATTTCCTGAGGATTTATCGAAACAAACGTTAACTCTTTAGACCCAGCATCGTGGCGATAAACTTCCAACACCGTATTCACCATCTGGACTAAATGTTGGTTGCTTTGCTGGATAGAAACGACGGCTTCCACGGCTGAATCAGGAAGCTGTCCAAAGCTTCCCCGTTTCAATAAACTCAGCATCCGATCAGCGGCGACTAAGGGGGTTCGCAAATCATGGGTGAGACGAGAGACGAAATCCTCTCGCTGACGCGCCAGTCGCACTTGTTCATCAATACTATGCTTAAGTCGCAGTAGCGATCGCACTCGCGCTAATAACTCGCCCACATCCACAGGTTTGCGAATAAAATCATCCGCCCCCGCATCGAGTCCTTCAATCGCACTCGACTGTTCATAAGCGGTGATCAGCAAAATTGGGATAAAAGGCAAACTGCTATTTTGACGAATTCGCCGAGTCACCTCATAACCATCCATTTGTGGCATCATTACATCCAGCAAGATTAAATCAGGAGGTGATTTTTCAACGATTGCTAATGCGGAATATCCATCTTCAACTAAACTGAGTTCATATCCTTCAGTTTCTAAGATGGTTTGCATTAGGAATAAATTGTCTGGCGCATCATCAACTGCCAGAATTCGCTCTATTTTTGGCTCAGGTAGATTCATTTTTCATCTATTTATACTTGAAAAGCATCGTAACTCCAAACATTTTAAAAGATTTAATTATAAGCAGGTACTTTAATTTCTGTCAACTTCCCCAAACAAGAAATATAACGCGGCAATTCGACGCGAAAAATAGACCCTTCTCCCACTTGACTTTCTACCGTAATCTTACCCTGCATCAATTGAACCAAGGATTTAGTCATTGCTAATCCTAGCCCTGTACCGGGGTATTGGCGGGCTATGGTCTGATCAACTTGGCGGAAGGCTTCAAAAATATAGTCTAATTCGGCTTGAGACAGACCAATTCCCGTATCCTCAACATCAATGACCAGTCGTTGCGATTCAACCTCGTATACATTGACCCAGATCGACCCTGATTTGGTAAATTTCACCGCATTCATGAGCAGGTGTTTTAAGACCTTGTGCAAACGAGAGCGATCGTTGATAACTAAAGGATTTTTAAGTTGGATTTTTATCGATAAGTCTAACCCTTTCTGCAATGCCAAGGGACGAACATCATTAACAGTGGAATTGACCACTTGATCGATATTAAATTCTTCAGCATTGAGTTCCAATGCTCCGGCTTCAATTTGAGCAAAATCTAAGACTTCACTTAAGAGGGATAACAGATCTTTGCCATTTTTTAAGATACATTGAACCATCTTTAATTGTGATGATGTCAGTGATCCATGGCGTTGGAGTAGGAGCATTTGAGCAAAACCGATGATCACATTCATCGGCGTCCGCAATTCATGGGATGTCGTGGCTAAAAACTGCGATTTAAGTGTAGAGAGTTCTTTTAATTTTAAATTTTGACGTTGAATTTGTTGCCGTTGTTGGGCTAATTCTTGATTCTGCCGGACTAGCTGTTCATTCGTCTGGCGCAACTGCTGATGAGCCAGTGCCACCTGCTGTTCCGCTTGGTAGATGCGAATCGCGTTTTGCAAAATCCGTCCTAAACTTGTCGGTGAAACCTTATCCTGAGACAGGTAGTCTGACGCCCCAGCTTTCATCAGCGCCACGGCGACTTGCTCATTACCGTGAGCAGTGATTACCACCAAGGGGATCTTGACGCCAGCCTTTCGCAAATCCTGCACCAGGCTTAATCCATCTTTGTCGGGGAGGCAGTAATCCAGAAAGACACAGTCAAATGTCTCACGGTTAATGAGAGCGATCGCGCTATTATAGTCACAGGCTTCAACATAATTGATTGACAAGCCCGTGGCATCCAGAGCCTGACGCACAGCTAAGCGATCGATGTCCTCATCATCAACGAGCAGAATATTGAGCATTTCTTTCATCAACGAGCAGAATTGAAGGATTTCTTCATCACCAACGTCAGCATTAAGCTAACTGTTGTGTCCCAGATAGAATGGCAACGGGTGCGCCAATGCTATTGCCCTAACGCACCACTGAATTAGTAAAGGTTGCAGCTTGTTCTGGGACGTGAGTTTGCTTAAGCTGGCATTGAAGATAGTCCAACCTTTGTCTTAGATTGTATGCTGATGGCTATGGTTTTCGTCTCAGTCCATAGGCATAATCACTGGAAAGTCTCTTGGCTGCCCAATTTTTGGCTCAACTGAAACGGCTTGATACTATTGATAGATGTACATCTGCCACGGATCTGCCATAGTGTTGATTATCTTTATTGCCGCGTCGCACTAGCGAGGGAAGAGTAATCGATGCCGATAGCAATACTTGACTTTTTAGGCTTAAGGATGCTATTGCAAGCGTTATCCTTGTCTGACCTGACTCCAGGGTATCAGCGCGATCGGAAACGAAGAATCACTTCATAGTGATTAAATCTAAGCATGGATTAGGTTAGGCTGATTATTGAATATGAAAATTCCCCAAATCCGAGAGAAGGAGTCAAACAGTCCTACATCTCTCAATGACCAAGATAAAACGAATTTGAGTTCTGAAACATTGATGGTGAGTCCTATGCGTGTCGTCCTGATTGAAGACCATAACCTTACGCGGATGGGTTTACAAGCCGCTTTACAAGAACAGGATGGAATTGAAGTCGTCGGAGAAGCGGCGAATGCGACTCAAGGATTAAAGCTGCTGGAAAGCCTAAAACCCGATGTCGCTATTGTGGATATCGGTTTACCGGATATGGATGGCATTGATTTGACTCGCAAGTTCAAGAGTAGCCATACAGATACCCAGGAGCCAGAAACAAGGGTTCTCATCTTAACCATGCATGATAGTGAAGATTCGGTACTAGCGGCTTTTGCGGCTGGAGCCGATTCCTATTGCATGAAGGATATTGAAATTGAACAGCTTGTCGAGGCGTTAGAAGTAACCCAGGAAGGGAACGCCTGGATTGATCCAGCGATTGCCAGTATTGTTTTACGACAGGTAAAACGAGAGCCATCCTCTGAAATGGCGGCGAATCAAGATCGAACCGTCAAGATTGATGCGGTAGGTCCAGAGTACGAACAAGTCATCGAAGCCTACCCCTTAACCGAACGGGAATTAGAGGTGCTTGAGCTAATTGTGGCAGGAGCAAGTAATGCCGCGATCGCGGATAAGCTTTATATTACGGTAGGCACTGTCAAAACCCATGTCCGCAATATCTTGAATAAGCTCTGCGTTGATGACCGCACCCAAGCCGCTGTTCATGCACTCCGTTCTGGATTAATTACTTAGGGGTTGCTGAATACGTGTTGTGGTGAGGATAGGGAACAGGGAACAGGGAACAAGTTCAACTAATTCCTGATACCGGATACAGGATAATTCCCGATACCTGATGCAGGGCGACCCGATAAAATTAATAGGTGGGTCGTGTTCATTTGTGCAGCGGGTCGCCCCTACAGTGTTTGTCCACAAATGACAAATAACAAATGACCAATGACCAATGACCAATGACCAATGACAATCCCCGTCGTTAACTGTAATTTTATCCACCGAATTAACGTGATGAAGAGACTTTTTCCGGCTTCGGATCTTTGACTTTAGCTGGTAGGTAAAAACTAAACGTTGAGCCAACACCAACCTCACTTTCCACCTGAATATTACCGCCCATCATCTCACAGAAACGTTGGCAAATCGCCAATCCTAGACCCGTACCCCCGTACTTTTTCGTAGTCGAATTATCCGCTTGGACAAACGGCTGAAATATCTTGGCTGCCTGTTCTGGACTCATACCGATACCCGTATCGGAGACCGAAAAAATAACCCGATCCGAGGTTGGGTCGTCATGCCCAGCATCAGGCATTGAAGCACTATCGAGGGTTGCCGATGAAACCACAGACAATTCCCCATTCACCAGTAGCATTTTAGCGTCCCGTTTCGAGTTACCATTTCCCTCATTTTCACTTTCACGAGTAACACTCAGTACAATCGTGCCATTCTCCGTGAATTTGGCGGAGTTGCTAATTAGGTTTAATAGCAACTGCTTAACCTTAGTTCGGTCAGCATACATTGTGCCAAGGGACGCCGCGCCATGAACCTCTAGGGTATTCGTCTTTTTCTTGATTAGGGGTTGTACCGTCTTCTGAACTTCAACAATTAAAGTCGAGATATCGAAGCTTTCCAGATAGAGGCTCATCTTCCCGGCTTCAATTTTAGAAATGTCCAGAATATCGGTAATCAGATTCAAAAGATGGAGTCCAGAGTCGTAAATCTGCTGGAGATCCGGGACAAAATCGGTATACCCTAAATCCTCGGCATCCTCCCGGAGTAACTCACTTAAGCCGAGGATACCATTCAGGGGGGTTCTTAATTCATGACTCATACTAGCAAGAAAGGCACTCTTCGCTCGATTAGCCGCTTCTGCTTCTTCTTTTGCCTGTTGCAATTCAACTTGGGCTAATTTTGCGTCTGTAATATCCCGAACAATCGCTAAAACTTCTTGTTCACCACTGACCACCAAGCGGGCTTCAAAATTTCGGCGCTGTTCCTCCACAAACAACTCATACTCAAAAATTTGGATATCTTGAGTCTTTAACGTTCGCTCGACATACTCTAAGCATAATGTCGCCACCTCTGTCGGTAAAACCTCAGAGACAGGTTGACCAACCCAGGTTTCAGATGATTGTAGGTAGGAGTCTCCTCTTGGTGCTTTAAAATCCAGAAAGATTCCATCTTGGCTAAACCGAAACATTAAATCGGGAATTGCATGTAACAAGGCACGATTTTTGGCTTCACTGTGTCGCAAATCTTCAGTCTGCTGTTCCAAACTTTCGATTAGGTTTCGCAGTTGGTCGGTCATGCTGTTAAAGGCACTCGCTAAAACTGCCAATTCGTCACTGCTGTCAATCGCAATCTTCTGACTCAGATCCCCTTTTGCCAGATGTTGGGTGGCGGCGGTCATCTGCTTTAAGGGTTCGGTAATGGAACGGCTCAGCAGTAGTGCTACCAGCGTACCCACCATCGCCGCTGCCAGTCCCATGGCAATCCCTTCATTTCGTACCGCCGCCATCTTTGCCTTCAGCGGGGCTGTGGAAAGCCCGACACTAACTGCCCCAAGCCGCTGACGCCCCAAAACGACGGCTTTACCCGCAAGGAGTTGGTCAGACTGCCATTTAAACACTGTTTCGTTACTTTCCACCAGTTCTTGACCTAAGGGATCAGGTTTGACTCCATACGCTAAAACATTGCGGCTATAGGCATCTGCTAGCACCCGTCCATCTTTGTCATAAATCTGACCTGCCACTAATACCTGATCCTTGCCCAACTCTTCCATGAGTTCCTTCATATAAGACACATCGAGAAAGTAGAGCGAATCTTGGGTGGCGACGACTAAGGTATCCAGCAATAGGTCAGCCTGCTGTTCTAATTCATCGCGAAAGGTTTCTTGCTGACGGTGTAGGGATAGCATGGTAACGCAGGCGACCGCCACAATCACTAACGTGGTCATCGCCAACGTTATTTTGGTGGCTAGTGAACCTTTTTTTGGGTTGAATCTAGCCATTCCACTTATCTTCCTCCCCTTATTTCGATAACGGTTGCTTCCTGGCTGGTCCATCTGGGCAACTTATTATTTACCAGAGCATCTGCACTTTATTTTTTCTCCACCTGTTCATACAACTGGCGCATTTTATCGAGACTGGTTTCAACGGGAAACTCGTCAAACTTGGCGGTTTCCTCAAAGGTGGTGAGTACCTCTTTCCCTTCAGGTGTCTGATCCATTTCCATTAACACCGTCTTAATCTGTTGTACCAATTCCGGGTCCATACCGGGTCTGACAATCACCAGATGACGAGCGATTTTCTGGGTTTCAGCCAGAATTTTCAGCGCTTGGCGGCTTTCTTCGGGGATTTCTTCTAGGAATGAGTAATCCGCCGCGCCTGCTGCGACTTCGCCACTGAGTACCCATTGGATCGTATTTTCATCATCATTACTGTAAACATATCCCACCTCATCGGCGGCGACGGCTTCATTTTGTGAGCCTTTTTCGACCATCTTCAAATCGGCGTCCAGCAGGGTATTCAGGGGTAAAAAATAGCCGGAGGTGGAGACGGGTTCCTCAAAGGCGAGCATTTTTCCCTTGAGATCCGCTAAGGAGTCAATCTCGCTTTCTGCCAAGGTAAAGATCACCCCATAATATTCACCCTTGCCATCCTTCCAGCGGCGCAGAATGGGTTCGGCTCCCGATTTATCACTTACTATCATGGCGGGGTAGGGACTGTCCACATAGATATCGACTTTGCCTTCTTTGAGCAAGCTTGCCATTGTATCTAAGTCGGGGGCAACTTTCACCTCACCCACACCAATGTCAAATTTTTCTAAGCGGGCGGCTAGGTAATCCGCCATGGGCTGGAAATTCTCTAGCTTGGCAGCGGCATTTTTGTTAACGTCGGCAAGGACAAGGGTTCCAGTCGCGGTGGATTGAGGGGTTGGCGTCGATGTTGGCGTTTGTGATAAGCTGTCCTCTTCGGTAGAACCACAACTTACGAGGGTGGTGAACAAGCCCAGCAGGACAACCTCTTTCAAAAATTTTGGCAACATTTGTTTAAACTCTCAATAATCACAAATTATCGTTGATAACCGTGCAGTTGTTTCGCCTCAGCTTTTCTTATCTGTTCTGTTTAGACTCGAAAGGCGTCTCCAGTTTCCAGGTATGGGATACCTCTTTGTCTTTAAGATTATTTTGTCGGTTTGCTGGATACATATCAAATTTTGACAAATTTGTTCATAAAGTTTCCGTGAAGTTTTTCCGGGTTTTTGTTAAAGAGTTGATGAACTTGTGCCAGAACCCTTCTTTATTGGTGTAAGACCATGCTAAATAAGGAGTGCATAACTAGGTAGTGTGACTCGACTTTTCAAGTTAATTTTTGTAAACAAATTGCTCTGTAGCGCTGGGTAGGAATTGTGCATTGGTCGTTCTGTCCCTGGCAAACAAACGGTGTGCATTTAGGTTAAATATATTAAGGAATGTAAAAACATCAGCCATTCTTACCCAAATCAGCGGCAATGTTGCTTTACACAACGTAACTTCTTGGGGTTAATTATACCCACCCTCTTACGTATCGCTATCGACTCTATCCGAATCAGGAGATTCATCACCCATGTCTAGGCGTCACAATTCACTCATTCATCGAATGCCGAGTATAGTTCAGTCAACCCTACAGTCAGCCGTTTTACTCGGTATGGTGGCGACACCAGCCGCCGCGATTAATCTCAACCTGACACCCATCGGTTCATTCTCGACAGGTATGTTTGCCGACAGCACCGCCGAACAAACGGCGTATGATCCGATCACTCAACGGTTGTTCGTGACCAGTTCCGGTCAACAGCAAATTAATATCCTTGATATTAGCAATCCGACGAATCCGTCGTCGTTGTTCGACCCCATCAACGTTTCTGAATTTGGGTCACCTAACAGCGTCAGCTATAGCAATGGTATATTTGCTGTCTCTGTTACCAATGAGATACCGCAAAATCCCGGTTTTGTGTTGTTTTTTGACTCAGAAGGGAATCCCCTACATGACCCCGTTTCCGTGGGTTCAGTCCCGGACTCACTCACCTTTACCCCAGATGGCACCAAGATTATTGTGGCTAACGAGGGGGAGTTGAGTGATGATTACTCAGAAGATCCCCAGGGTTCGGTCAGTATTATTGATTTGGCAACGTTTAATGTAACCACAGCTAACTTTGATGGTGTTTCCATCCCAGCCAACGTTCGCCTGTTTGGACCTAACAAGGATAACCCCTCTCAAAACCTGGAACCGGAATTTGTTACAGTGTCCCAGGATTCCCAAAAAGCTTATGTCACCCTGCAAGAAAATAATGCGATCGCGGTGGTGGATATTGCCAGTGGTCAGGTCGAAAAAGTGATCGGGTTAGGTTTCAAAGATTATAGCGTGCCAGGGAATGCCTTAGACGCCAGCGACGAAGACGGTAAAATCAACATCACCAATTACAACAACCTGTTCGGGATGTACCAACCCGACGGGATTGCCTCCTATATGGTAGATGGTGAGACCTATCTGGTTACTGCCAATGAAGGCGACAGCCGCGACTTTGAGTTTTTTAGTGAAGAGGCGAGGGTAGGCGACTTACTGCTTGACCCCCAAGCGTTCCCCAACGCCGCAGAATTACAAAAGGATGAAAATCTGGGTCGTTTAAAAGTCACCACTACCCTAGGTAACACAGACGACGATGAAGAATTCGAGGAACTGTATACCTTTGGTGGACGTTCATTCTCGATTTTTGATACAGACGGCGAACTTATCTTTGACAGTGGTGATGCGTTTGAACAAATCACAGCCGAGTTTTTCCCAGAGTTCTTCAACTCTGACGACGAAATCAACCTATTTGATGATCGCAGTGATGATAAGGGACCTGAACCTCAAGCAGTGACGATTGCTGAACTCTTTGGTCGCACTATTGCCTTTATTGGTTTAGAACGCATTGGTGGCATTATCAGTTATGACATTACTGATCCGTTTAACCCCTTCTTCCTGGATTATGTCAACAACCGCGACTTCTCCGTTGATTTTAATTTAGATGATGAGGGAGACCCTGATCCGACAGCCGAACAGCTAGCCGCCGTCGGTGATTTGGGGCTAGAAGGGTTGCTGTTTATTGCCGCTAACGAGAGTCCTAATGGTAATCCCTTGGTGGTTACTGCTAATGAAACCAGTGGTACCGTGAGTGTCTTTGAAGTTGAAAGCGTACCGGAACCCAGTTCTATACTCGGTTTGTTAATGTTTAGTTCCTTAGGTTGGGTCGGATTAAAACGCAAGCGCCCCCACTAATACCGAGTTGCGCTCAAACATAGTAGATAGGAAAAGCAGGGGAAGCAGGGGAAGCAGGGGGAGGGAAAGTTTTGAATGCAACTTGGTATAAATCCTAAGTATAGGGAAATTTAAACCAATAGCGGTTGGGGTTTGAGTCCCCCGAATTAATTTGAGTGTAGAGACGTAGCATGCTACGTCTCTACTAATTTAGGCAGATTGAATTTATCTAATTGGGTAGACGCGAAGCGTTACGGTGAATTGATATCCTGAACATAATCGTGACATAAACATCAATAAACAAACACTACGGAGAAAATTCTATGAATATTATCGCTTGGCTCGTATTAGGTCTAATTGCAGGCGCGATCGCAAAACTCATTTATCCCGGACACCAAGGCGGTGGAATCTTTGCCACCATTGGCTTAGGGATTCTCGGTGCTTTAGTCGGAGGGTTTCTAGGTAAACTCTTATTAGGCTCGTCCGGAGCCGCCGCCGCCGCTTCAGGCGCTCTCAGTATTGGCAGTATTATCTTTGCCGTTCTCGGTGCCTTGCTGTTAATCTTTATCTGGGGTTTACTTACTCAGAAATCCGCCTAATCAAAAAATAAGATAGAAGGCAAAAGGCAGAAGGCAAAAGGCAGAAGGCAGAAGACTGTAAGGTTAATAAGCTGTTCGGCATTTAAACCTTAATGTCAATAATGGCGAAAGCCTTGTAGTGCGAGCATCTTGCTCGCTACTAATGCCCAATTTAAATGCATGACAGCTTATCTGCTTTTTGCCTGTTTTATAGGCGTAGGAGGAAAAGACACACTGCACGAATAAACTGATGTGCATGGAAATTATGCAGTTGTTACCCCTCAACCCTTACGAATGACAAATGACAAATGACAAATAACCATTAACGTTAATTGTCCCCACCGACTGACTTATTCTGCCAAATCTGCCAGACTGCGCCAACAGAAGCACCAACACCTGCTAATAAACCCATTCCCATTCCTTCGACCGTTTTAACCATGGGATCTTGCAACAAGCACTCATCGGTCGGTGTCGCAACACCTAAACACTGATTCAGTTCGGCTTGAGCGGCAGTACCTCCCACAACAAGTCCCACCGCACTACAACTCACGATCAATAGGCAAAGGCGAATGATTTTTCTATCCATCGATAGAGATATTAGTAGATAATTTGCCCTATCCTAACCTATCCAAAGGATTATTGGAAGCCTTTGGCGGCTTTCTTTTTACGCTTACCTTTAGACTTGGATTTGTGAACCTCAGCCACAGCCGACTCAAACAGATTGTGCAAATGCAGGGGAACGCTAGCAATTTCTGGGAGTTCCGGTTCTAGGGGTTTATGAAACTCCTGGTGAAGTGTGGGTTCTAAATCCTGCTGGAGATTAAAATCTGGACGATCTAACACTGTTTGTAATACCGTCTCCAGTTGAGTCGGATACTCCTGGGCTAGCTGTTGCCAGATAAACAGGTTAATCTGAGGATCATTTAAGTATTTGTGGACTCGTTGTTCAGCATTGGGATACGTTTGCCAGTCTTCTGACTCTAGCATCTCTTGAAACTTAGAGTAACTGGGAAGAAACATCTGACCCCAACGGGGATGAGAAAAAACAGTCACCTGTTCAGCGTTGCGGATATCGTCCGGTAAATCCACATTAGGTATCATCATCGGGGATGTGGCGGCATTATCCAACATATTGGTTACTGCTGTAGCGTCTGCGCCTGCTTCTACCGCCGCTGATTTAACGTCCTCCTCATCCGTACCCGAATCTTGAATTATGTCTTTCAGGGATTTCGACGGATCAATCCCAGCCGCCGCCAGACGTTCCTGGGTCATTTTATCCCGCAGTTGAGCCAATTTTTGATTAAGCTGGTATCCAGGGAGGGTAACGCGATCGCGTCCAAAGAAGTCTACAAATGCTTGATGATAAGTCGCTACAGAGTCCCAAGCCTGTTCTAACAGTTCCGGCGCATCACGGTAAAGAGCATTTTTGTAGTTATTCTTGAATTCCCCAATCGCTACGGCTAGCTTCGGCTGACTTAAGCGCCCTTTGGCAAGGATGGGACTAAAAATCATCCAGTAGGTATCGGTGACGGGGGCGAGGCGAGTGAGTAAGATTTCCCCCACTTTAAACCGCCGCATCTGGTCTATGGTCGTGGGATGAGTGGGTTTTACGGTGTAATGCTTATCGGTTAGCCAATTTTTCAGTTCAAAGCCATCGGGGAGGATGTGGGTGAGTTCAAACAAGCCAATAAAGCTATCTCGCCAGCGGTTTAACAACGTGCGATCGCTGGGTGTTAAATTGGGATGGTGTTCTAGGAACAGATCCAATGGTGTCTGATTATCCACCTCACCCTCAGTTAAGAAGGTATCAATCACCAAGTTGCGCTGGTTGATATCGTAGGGTTCTCGCGTCAACTCATCCGCCGCATAGCTTTCCAAGGCGACGGCTAACTCTCCGTCTGCTTCCAGTACGAAGTTGGTTAGGGCTTGTTTCAGATCTTTGGCTTGCTCTAGAATTGCATCCACAGAGGTTTGCTCACCGCTCGACTCTCTTAGGGTACAGCAATAAAGCCGTGAATGCCTCTGTTATTGGGAATAGAATCAATTAAGATTGATCCGTATCCAATATCTCGATTAAAACACCGTATAATGACTCATTCAACTGACATTGCCACATTAGCCCGTTGGATGGCGGCTGACTTTAGTAACCAACAACAAGCCTTCGACAATCCGCCCTTTTACGCCCATATCCGGGTGTTTATGCGTCCCCTCCCCACGTCACTCCTGGATGGCGTCAGTTTCTTTGTCGAACAAGCCTATGACTATCTTCTGAATGTCCCCTACCGCTTACGAGTGTTGAAATTAATGGTAGTTGGCGATCATATTGAAATTGAAAATTACACCGTTAAAGACCCCGAAAAATTTTACGGTGCCTCTCGGGATCTTAACCGCCTACAAACTCTCACCATTGATCAGCTAGATAAACTTCCGGGTTGTAATATGATTGTGGAATGGACAGGGAAAAGCTTTAAAGGACACGTTGAACCGGGCAAAGCCTGTAAGGTTGTTCGCAAAGGTAAAGAAACCTATCTAGATAGCACGTTTGAAATTGACGAAAATCAGTTTATCAGTTTAGACAGGGGGCGCGATCCCGTAACTGATGAACATATTTGGGGATCTATTGCTGGTCCATTTTACTTTGTCCGTCGGGCGAGTTTTGCTGATGAAGTGAAGGTTTAAGCAATGGGTTAGATCTGAGGTTAAATATCGCTGATTTAAGACCTGTTAAATAGAGGTAGGGACACGGCATGGTCGTGTCCTTATCGAGGTAAACTTGAACAGCATCAATAATAGTTAACTTATTTTATGAAATTAGCCTATCGCAAATCCCTCGACTACGATAGACAGTAGGATCTAATCCGCGATCACACTAGCCGATCTCCCACACCTCAAGCCCCCAAAACCACCCTTCTGGAGGATGCTATGACTACCGCCATTTCTCTTGTCATCACCACCTATAACCGAGAAAATTACCTCGGTGCAGCCATTGACAGCATACTGGCACAAACCTGGGGGGATTTTGAGTTAATTGTGTGGGATGATGGGTCAACGGATCAATCAGTTACGATTGCCCAAGACTATGCTAAACGCGATCCCCGAGTCCGGGTAGTCGCGGCTGAACATCAAGGACGAGGTATTTCCCTCAAACGTGCGATCGCCCAAACCACGGGTTCTTATATTGGTTGGGTGGATAGCGATGACAGATTAGCCCCTACCGCCTTGGCGGAAACCGCCGCGATTTTGGATACTCAGCCAGAGGTAGGAATGGTTTACACCGACTACCAAGTAATCAATAAAAGCGGTAACGTGACAGGTTATGGCAGTCGATGTCGTATTCCCTTCTCAAAAGAAGGAATGTTACAAAAATTCATGACCTTTCACTTCCGGTTAATCCGTCGTTCCGTCTATGACAAAGTGGGAGGAATTGATGAGTTATTTTACTATGTTGAAGACTACGATCTATCCTTACGACTTTCTGAACTAACAGACGTATACCACCTGAAAAAACCGCTCTATTATTATCGCAATCATTCAGACAGTATATGTTATCAGCACTCCATTGAGCAACGTCTGCAAGCCCGTAAAGCTGTGGCTTGGGCGATCGCACGCCGCAGTTCAATCAACCGATCAGGTTTATCCTCAAAACCTGCCTGTATCCGTCCAATTCGCAAAGTGTTGAAACAGATAGTATCATTCGCGGCACTTCCCCTCATAGCTGCTATAAATTTTATGCCAGCACAGGCACAAATTACACCATCAGCAGATGGTACAGGAACTCAGGTTACACCAATAGGCGATCAGATCGATATCGCAGGCGGTACATTATCGGGAGATGGGGCGAATCTGTTCCACAGTTTTAGTCAATTTGGATTAGACAGCGAACAAATTGCCAACTTTATTTCTCAACCCTCGATTCAAAACATACTAGGGCGGGTCAATGGGGGATATCCTTCAATCATTAATGGTTTAGTTCAAGTCACAGGTGGCAACTCCAATTTGTTTTTGATGAATCCTTCGGGGATTGTATTTGGGGCTAACGCTAGTCTGAATGTTCCGGCTGATTTTACGGCAACAACAGCTACAGGAATTGGTTTTGATGGGGGTTGGTTTAACGCTGTAGGTTCAACTAATTATATCAACCTTGTCGGTAATCCCAGTGCCTTTGAGTTTGCCACCTCACAGCCTGGAAGTATTGTTAACGCAGGTAATTTAGCTGTATCCGAAGGGCAGACACTCTCCCTAGTTGGGGGAAATGTTATCAATACAGGGACAATGGAAGCGACTGGTGGCACAATTACCATTGCGGCAGTTCCGGGAACCAGCCGTTTGCGTCTGACGCAAACAGGACAAGTATTAAGTTTGGAGGTATCCACCAATAACCCTAACGCCATCACCCCCCTAATGTTGCCGGAATTACTCACAGGAAGTAATCAGGAAACGGGTTTAACGGTTAATGAAGATAACACAGTACAAACTACCGCAGGTACGGTAATTCCTCAGCAACCAGGAACCGCAATTGTATCGGGAACAGTGGATGCTTCTGCGGATTCAGTGGGTGGAAATGTAGACGTTTTCGGAACTGTTGTCGGTTTAGTCGATCAAGCCCAAATTAATGTTTCGGGTGACACAGGTGGGGGTGAAATCCGAGTTGGCGGCGAGTATAAAGGGCAAGGTACAATTCCGACGGCTGACACAACTGTAGTCGGTAATCAAGTAACTATTAATGCCGATGCCAGAGTGAATGGAAATGGCGGGCGTGTTATTATTTGGTCAGATGATTTTACCCGCTTTTCTGGGACAATCACAGCGCGAGGAGGTCCAGAAAGCGGTAATGGTGGGTTTGTCGAAACATCCGGGAAAAACTTGTTGGAATCCATTGGTGGATCAGTCGATGCGAGTGCGGCTAATGGTTTACCTGGGAGTTGGTTACTCGATCCACGTAATGTCACAATTACGGATATGGATACCAGTGACGGGACATTTATTGATGGAACGTTCACACCAACGGCGGATGGTGCAATAATCAATGTAGCTGACATTGAAGCAGCTCTCGATTTAGGAACCAGCGTCACAATTACCACAGGAGACACAGGAAATCAAGAAGGTAATATTACGTTAGCCGCTGACCTTTCTAGCTTTTCATTTAGTGAGAGAAACCTGACCTTAGATGCTGCCAATGATATTTTCATCAACGCTGAAATTTTTAGTGCCGATGGTGAGGGTGGTGAACCACTCAATGTATTTTTGTTAGCCAATGGTAATATTGAGGTTAATAATAATATAATCACAGCGGGTGGCACGATTGAACTGACCAGTTCCAGTGGTTTTATTGACAGCACAGGAGGAACACTAAATTCTAGTTCTGCAGATAGCAATGGCGGTGCAATTACTCTAAATGCACCGACTGGTATTACAACTGGAGAAATTAATTCGAGTTCAACGTGGGCTGGTTCTGGCTCTCCCACAGGTGGAGCGGTTAACTTAACCTCCGACGGCGATATTGTTACCGCTGCGATTAATTCATTTTTTGAGGGTGATAATTTTTACGGGTCTGAAGGGGGAGCAGTCAACTTAGAAGCGGGTGGAAATATTCAGACGGGTGAAATTAATTCCTCTTCCATTAATACAGCAAGGTTCAGTAGCGAAAATTCCCAAGGGGGTGCTGTGGAGTTAGTCGCATCAGGCACTATTACAACAGACGGAATTAATACCTCAGGTAGCAGCGATGGCGAACTTAATAGTATAGGTGGCTCAGTAACCATTGAGGCTGGAAGCGATATCGATGTAACAGGCATCATTGACTCCTCAACATCGTCTTCAGCGTTTGCTATTGAAGGTTCGGCTACGGCGGGTTCTGCAACTGGAGGATTAGTGAGCCTAAATTCCGCAACAGGTTCTATAAATACAAATACTATCAATTCCTCTGCATTGTCTTCGGCTTTTAGTAGTGCAGGTGTGGTTACTTCGAGTTTTGCAACTGGAGGTGAAGTCAACTTCAATGCTACTGAAGCTATTCAAACAGGATCAATTGATACAACGGCATCTTCTTTCGCTTCAGATGAAACCGGAACGGCAACAGGTAATTCAGTAACCTTAGAGGGAAGTAGCATTGTATTTGAGAGTATCGACACCTCAGCGTTTTCTGACTTAGCCGATGGAATCGGAGGTAATGTTAGCATCACCGCCAATGGAATTCCCGATGGTTTAGTCAGGGGTGTGGGGACAATTTCAGAAACGGATATCACGATTAAAACCGAAGGAAATACTGAGTCGGGTATAGTAGACATTACTCATAATGGTGGAATTGATAATGAGTTATTTACGGTAGGAGATGCCAGTATCAATGGAACAGCAGGTGGAATTAATGCGGGTGAAAGTAGTACAATTCTCCCCGATCAAGAAATTCCATCTCCAGGTACTCTGATACCAGAAACGATAACCTCATCTCAGGGCAATATTAATATTACGTTTGTCAATCAATCTCCGAGTTTAACTGCTGATGTATTATTGCCAACGACAGAAACAAATGAATCGATTACATTTACATTATCGGATTTAGATATAGAAGTGGCAGATGAAAATGGTGATAATACCATAATCCAAATTAGCGAAATTACTGCCGGAACGCTGACCCTAGAAGATGGTACACCTGTGACTTCGGAAACAGAACTATCCGTCGATGATGTGTTGGTATATACCCCGCCAATAGATGAGACGGGCGACATTGCAGCGTTTACTATTGTAGGGAGCGATCGCGTCTCCTTCTCTGAACCGCAACAGGTTAGCGTTAATGTTGAGTTACCGTCAGATGATGGTATGTCAGATGATGATATGTCAGATGATGGAATACTAGAATCTTCTGCACGTCTAACGGCTATCCTGCTACAAAATGAAGTAGAAGAGAAGATCGAATCCTTCCCAGTCGTCCAACCCATCGCATCCAATCGCGTCAGTACCCCAATCAAAAGCGAGACAGAAGCGCGTCAAATTCTCAGTGAAATTGAACAAGCAACAGGGGAAAAACCCGCACTCATTTATGTCAGCTTTGCGCCAACTGAAATCTCAAAAAACACCAACTATATCGGATTAGAAACAAATAATACCGAGGCGTTTGATAACTACCTCAATCGCTCCGGACCCCATGTTACAATTACCCCCCAAGAGAGTGATCAATTAGAACTGCTGATCATCTCCGCCGAGGAACCCCCGATACGGCGACGCATCGCTGGAGTAACCCGTGGACAAGTTTTAGAAGTCGCTCAGGAATTTCGCCGCAACGTCACCAACGTCAGGATTCCCCGTGACTATATCACGCCAGGACAACAACTTTATCAATGGCTTGTTGCTCCCCTAGAAGAAAATCTACAAACCCAAGAGATTGATAACCTTGCCTTCATCATGGATGAGGGATTGCGTTCTTTGCCTGTAGCCGCACTCCATGATGGTGAAGGATTTCTGATCGAACGTTATAGCGTTGGCTTAATGCCCAGTCTATCGCTAACCGATACTCGTTACGTGGATATCCGCGATGTTGGGGTTCTCGCCATGGGGGCTGAGACATTCGAGGATCTGAATCCCTTACCTGCTGTACCCTTAGAATTATCTGCGATCGCAGGTCCCTTGTGGCAAGGTAAAGCATTTCTCAACCAAGAGTTTACCTTGGAGAATATCAAGGAAATCCGCTCATCCCAACCCTTTGGTATTGTCCACTTAGCCACTCACGGCGAGTTTAAATCGGGTCAACCCTCTAACTCCTATATCCAGTTATGGAACCAAAAGCTGAGACTAGATCAATTGCGTCAACTCGGATTAAATAATCCCCCCACAGAATTGTTGATCCTCAGCGCTTGTCGTACCGCTTTGGGAGACAGAGAAGCCGAATTGGGGTTTGCAGGTTTAGCCATACAAGCTGGGGTCAAGTCCGCCTTAGGCAGTCTCTGGTATGTTAGCGATACGGGTACTCTGGGATTCATGACCAGCTTTTATGACCATTTGCAACAAGCGCCAATTAAAGCCGAAGCCTTGCGCCAAACTCAACTGGCGATGCTTAACGGTGAAGTCCGATTAGAGGACAAACAGTTAATCGCCGGGGATATACAGATTCCCTTAAACCCCGAACTCGCCCAAACGCCAGACCAAGATTTTACCCATCCTTACTACTGGAGTGCTTTAACTCTGGTGGGTAGTCCTTGGTAGTAGGTAGTAGTGGCGTAGCCCATCTCAGCAAGATGAATTAACCCTTAGCCCAGAAACCGTAGGGGCGCACAGACATGCGCCCGCCCGATTTAACCATAAAATCTATTCCCCAATTGTTGCAGTTGGCTGACTGGCAGAATAAATGCTAAGACTGATACGGTAGACTGACAAAAAAACATGGGCAGAAAAATTGTCGGAATGATTAGTAGTTATCGAGGGCTTAATCAAGCGGACTGGCTATGGCAACAAACGCCAAACCCTTGTGGAATCTGGGATAACATTCAAATGCTTTCCCAAGCCCCTGAGCCAGATTTTCTGCTCATGTACCAGTATTCGTTTCCCAAACCTCACCCTAAACTTCCATGGTGGCAACGTTTACGCCAAAAAAAGAGTTCAAAACCTGATGTAGCCTCCCAGTTACGCGGCGTTCCCAAAGAGCGGATAATCTACTTATTACGAGAACCGCCCCTGGAAAAAGTTGTTCAAACTAATCGGGCAAATTATGAAGCCGCGAAAAATTATTGTGGTTACATTTCAGGTCCCGATGATTTTGCCCCAACGCCTGATTATATGCCCGCAATTTGGTATCACGCTAATTCCTTCCGAGAATTAAATGAAATGATACCACCGGAAAAAATACACGCTTGTAGTTGGATCACCTCTGGAATTGATCGCACCGCCGAACATCGTAGACGTTTAGCGTTCTTAAAATCATTACAAGATAGTGGATTTGAATTTGACCTCTACGGGCGTGGATTACCCGACTGGGCGCAGGCAAAGGGTACCCTGAAAAACAAATGGCATGGCATGGCACCGTACTACTATAATTTAGCGATCGAAAACTATGCTGGGAATGATTGGTATGTCAGCGAAAAACTATGGGATGCTTTGCTAGCCTGGTGTTTACCCATTTACTACGGCGGTTCGGCGGCGGATAAATTACTGCCACCCGGCAGCTTTTTGCGACTCCCTAGCTTAGATGAGCAGGGCATCGCTTATATTAAAGAAGTAACCTCAACCCCGGATGCTTGGTATGAAGCCAAGGACGCGATCGCACAAGCCAGACAAATCATCCTACACAAACTCAATCTTCTGAATTGGTTATCTGATTTTGTCGCTAAATTCGATTAAACACCATGGACGGAATTTGTACCCTAGCCAGTGACCCAGTTTACGACCAACTGGTTGCCTTACTCAACAGTATTGAGGCAATTCAAGGTTCACAAATGCCTGTCTGTGTCTATCCCTACAACGACAACACGACAAAAATTGCCGCTGAAATTGCCCGTCGTCCCAACGTCCAACTCTATGATAATGTTGAGTCCATCCAGCGCTGGGATAAGTTTGCACAAAAGGCTTGGGATAGTCATCCCACCGCCCAGCAACGTTGGCGTCAAGTTGGCAGTAGCGGTTATCATCGATTTGGCACCCATCGGCGTTATTGTGCTTTTGATGCACCGTTTGATCGCTTCTTGTACATGGATGCAGATACGTTGCTGATGTCACCCATCGAGTTTATCTTGGCTAAACTTCCAGACAATGACTTTGTGGTGTATGACTTTCAGCACAAAGACTTAACTCATGTATACACGATTGATTTGCCTAAGCTAACTGAACTCTTCCCCGCCGAAAGACTGAAAACAGAAATCTTTTGTTCGGGTTTTTATGCTTCAAACCAAGGTTTATTTGATCAAGAACGGCGCAACTGGCTCATTGATCAACTTGAAGCAGGAGAGGCTGAAGTTCTTTATCCCATGGCACCGGATCAAACTCTCCTCAACTACATGATGATGCGACCGAATTTATCAATCTATAACTTTGCTTTAGAGTTACCCAAAGAACAACGAACCGGATGTTGTGTAACCTCAACACATTTTCAGGAAAATGACCATATTCTGTATGATAAAGGCAATCGACTCACCTATATGCACTACATTGGCGTATCGTCCAAATTAATTGCTAAAGTCTGTGCTGGCGAAAATATTGATTTTCCGTATCGAGATTTGTTTTTACACTATCGCTATCTTCATGAACCGGATAAAAAGCCGCAATTTACCACTAAACCCAAACCTTACAATCAACCCCCCAGCTTGCCTCAGCGACTCTTGAAGAAGTTAAAATTATCTTAATCTCCAAAGTTACTTATTATCATAACTAAAAAATGAACAAAGAGCGTGGCATTTATATTACCGCAAATGACAAAGTAATCGAGCAGGCGATCGCGCTGCTCAAGAGTATCCGGTTGCATGATTCGGATACGCCGATTTGCTTAATTCCTTATGATGATAACTATCAAACCATTGCTAAACTCTTAAAAGACTCCTATCAGGTAGAACTCTATCAAGACTTAGACTTTATTGAACGTCTCTCCAATCAGTTATACGAAATATTTGGCAAAGGATTTTTTGCTCGACCCAATCAATTCCGCAAACAAGCTTGTTGGTTTGGCGCTTTTGATAAATTTATTTATATTGATACAGATATCGTTGTCTTTGATAAAATAATAGAAACAACAGTCTATTTAGATAAGTATGATTTTATTTGCTATGACTATCAACATAGCGGCGGCATAAAAAATGTATTTACACCAAAAGTCATAGAAGACGATGTATTTAGCGAAAATGATATTCAGGATATGTTCAATGGCGGATTTTGGGGAGCCAAGAAAAATACGATATCTGAGGAAACACTCTATCAAACATTCACCGAATGTGCATCTCATCCAGAATACTTTGACTTTTCCCAAAAAACATCAGATCAACCTATCATTAACTATATGATATTGAAGCAGGTTTCCCAGCGATTTAATATCGTGCGCCGCCCTGGTGGTGCGCCGGGAAGTTGGGCGGGTAGCAAACATTTTCAGGTTGAAGATCATCACCTGATTGATCCAAATGTCAATCAGCCCCTAGACTATTTACATTGGGCAGGGATTCGCATCCAACCGGGTTGTCCCTATTGGGATATCTGGAAATATTATCGCTATCTTGGTGAAGATATTCCTGATGATGAATCGTTGCAAACTCCAACGCAAAAAAATCTATGGCAAAAGCTTAAAGGTAAAATAAATAATATAGAAAACCTTAAAAAATTCGAGAGAGGCAATTAGTTACAATGACAATGAAATCTCCTACTTTCATAGTAGTTGGGGCGCATAAAGCAGCAACAACCTCTATCCATAATTATCTTAAGCAGCATCCTGACATATATTTAATAGCCAATAAAGGCAGTGATCGTTTGAGTTGTAAACCTTACATAAATTCACTTGGAGATGCAGGAGAATATCTAGCTCAATTTGAAGGAGCTACTACTCAAAAAGCTTTAGGTGAGGTTTCTAGTGTTTATCTTCATGGTGATGGAGTTGCTACTAGAATTAAAAATTTATTCCCTGATATAAAAATTATTGCTGTATTGCGAAATCCTGCTGAAAGAGCCTACTCTCATATTTTATGGGCTGGTAAAAAAAATTTTACTCTAAAAGAGATAAAAGATTTTGATTCAGTTATTTTATCGATTTTTTCTGCTCAAGAAAAATTTCGCCAGCCTGGTTTATATTATCAAAACTTAAAAGAATATTTTGATAAATTTGATAGAGAGCAGATTAAGATTTTGTTATACGATGATATAGTACATGAAAAACAAAAGTTTTTTAAAGAAATACTTGATTTTATCAATGTAGATTCAACTTTTAACTTTGATTTTAAAGAACACTATCATAAAGGGACTCTAAAAATTGATAATTCTTCTAGGAAAGTGTTGCAAATTATCAACTCTAGAAATAATATAAAAAATGCTTTAAAATTTATTTTGAGACCAATTAGGAATATATTCAAGATTCATCTATTCCTTGACTTGATTTGGCATAGATAACCAATTAGATAAATCCCTTTCAAGTAAATCTTGAAGCTTAAGGATATCATCTTTATAAATTTCAATTAACTTTCTTCTTGCTTCTGGAGAAAGCTTAGCTTTGTAAGTATTCTTCTTAATCAGTACTGCTCTAATTTTTTGCCGAACCTGTAGTGGCATAGCTAATTTCAGAACAGCCGCAACAGAACTCCTTAGTAAATTAGGTTTGGTTAATAGCTGATTTAAAGATTGATTTTTAGGTAGTCCACCCTTTCTTCCTTTTTTACTCATGTCTGGAATAAAATTATCATCTACTTCAATAAATTTAAACAAATCTTGCATAAACGCAATAGAATTTTGGCATAAATCATCGTACAATAGAATTTTAATAGACTGGCGATTAAATGTTTTAAAATAAGGAATAATTTCCGAAAAATAAAATCCTCGTTTTACATATTTGTTATCTTCCGAAATAACTTGTTCAAAACTCCTCTTTTCAATTCCTTGGCGAACATGCATTTGATAAGCCGAAAATGCTCGTTCTGCGGGATCTCTCAATATAGCAATGATTTTAACTGTTGGTATGTGCTGGTAAATCAATTGGGCTGATTCGGGATAGGCATAGTAGTTGGTAGAGATTTCCCCAGTTACACTACCTTTGGGTGCATCTTGAAACAAGGAACAATAGTCTTCAACAGTAGTCACTGCTCCCCAGGGCTTGTGTTTTTCTCGCGTTTTTTCATTAATAAAAAAGAATGTTTCTTTTTTTTGACACATGTAAATTTGAGGATGTTGAGCGAGATAGTTATGTAATGAAGTCGTACCACATTTACCCGCACCAACAATGATAAAATCAGGAAATCTATTCATCATGGGATAAAAATCTAAAAATAGTGGATTAATCGACAAAATATAAGCTTAATCAACTAACTGAATTTATTTTTTAACTTTGGCAATGAGGGAGATTTATAACTTTTTTCAAAACGCTATCTTAGTTCCTATTTAGCTATTAAGAACCAGCTTGCCACGCTGAATCGAAAAAGTCTCGTTCACATAGCATAGCATAGCGGTAGCTGGATTTGACAGGGGCTGAGAGTTGGGTGTATTGATCCGTCAATCTCTCTAATTGCTGCGCTAACTGCTCAAACTCAGGATTACTATAGGTGCGAATCCAATCCGTATAGGTGTGTTCGGGAATGCCATCCTTGGCTAATTCTTGACCCAAAAAGGCATACAAGCGCATACAGGGCGTCATCGCTACTGTAATTAAACCAATCTCACCTCCCCAAGCTGTTGCCAATAAGAAGTCAGTATAGCGGCGTGTGGCTATGGCGGGTTCAATCTGTTGCAAGTTGACTCCCCAGGCTGTGGCGTAATTCTGATGCAGGCGTAGTTCTTCGAGAACGCCATCTGCAAGAGTATGAAAGGTGTTAAATCCCTCCCAGTCAGAACATTTAGCGGCGGCTATACTATAAGCGCGAGCAAACGCTTCTAAGAAAAAAGCATCTTGACCCACATAGTAGGCGAATTTCTGGTGCTCCAGTGTCCCTGTGGCAATACCTTGGACAAAAGGGTGTTCTAGACACTCCTGTACCAAGTCTTGGTTAGATTTCCATAAATCGCTGCTAAGTGTCATCGCGTTTGTTTATTGCCATGGACTCAGATTTTGTTCGGGAAAGGTGGGAAGTTGTAAGACTGAAGGGATCGGTGTTTTGTCAAATCCACCGTCTACCGATAGATATACTGAGAATGTAACCGCGATCGCTAGCAGTAGTCTTTCTAGCATAACCCACTCCTCTGATTGTCGCTCTTGTGACCTGTAAACTGCCAGTATCTTCTCACTATCTGTGATTTTGATTAAAGGGCGGGTGATGCAAACCGTTAATTTTTAGTGATGATAGTCTAAGCTTGAGGTGATAGGAGTCATAGATTCTAGAGCGTCAGGTTTAGTTCTCACCGTTAGCCATCATCAAAAAGTCAAACGTCATGCTATGACATTTAAAGTCTTTCCCCCTCTCATCCTGTTTACCTCTGTCTGGCTACACCCCTCAGTGCAAGCGTTCAATCCAGCCCACCTAGAACAATTACGACAAACAGGTAGCTGTGTTGAGTGTGATTTGAGTGGAGTACAATTGTCGGATGCTCTGTTGAGCAATACCAATTTGAGGGGTGCTAATCTGGCTGGTGCTAATCTTATCCGCGCCGATTTAAGACGTGCCAATCTGGAGTATGCCAACCTGAGTGGTGCGAGTCTGGTTTCTGCCAATCTTACAGATGCAAAGTTAACTGGAGCTAATCTGATTGTGGCAGCCTTAATCGGTGCAAATCTAACTCGTGCGAATTTAGCTGGCGCTGGATTAAGTCTAGCTAAACTAGCGAATACTAATCTAGTTGGTGCCAATTTAAGCCTTGCTGAACTAAGGGCGGCGGATTTAAGTAATGCGAATTTGACCGCTGCTGATTTGAGTGGTGCTGACTTGAGAGAGGCAGACTTGGATAATACTATCCTCAATAACGCTAAACTTAGCTATGCCATTATGCCTGATGGCACTTTATTACCTTAATTTATGAATTGTAATTTATGAATTGTTGATTGTTGATTGTTCCCTATTCATCATTCAAATGTTTAATTACTTATCAAATTTACGACGTTTTCTGTATAGTGGGATCATTGTCGCTGGCATCTGGTCTTATAGCTTGGCTGCTAACGCCTCAGAATCCGTCATCTTAAAATATCGTTTTCTGCGAGAGACGATATCGGTTCCCGAACTCTCGACATTTACCCAAACAGGTGAGTTATCACGTTCTCTACAAGCATATCTGGATTTGGCTGGGAAGCAACCCGAAGAACTACGGACGACTTTAACCCAACCAATTTCAGTTAATGGGATTATGCTTTCTCGGATTCTCAATACTCCTGTGGGAGAAGTAATGCTTGATCGAGTGAGTGAGGTGGTTCATACTCCGACTAACCGGGCAAATCGCCAGTCTTTGCGATCTGCCTTAGTGATCTCGGCGCTCAATGATAATCAAATCACCCTGATCGAAATCCTGGAAAACTACCCAACTGCCGATGTTCATGTTGAAGGCGATCGCTTAGCGGATATCCTGCAACAGATTACCCGCCTGAGTGAGGGTTTGCCTCAGATTTTTTAATAAGCCAGAGTCTCTAGGGTATCCCGCAAATACCGACGCACCCGATGCTCCAAGCTGCGATCTTGAAGGTGATGGGCAGCGGGATGCTCCATCTGCCAGCGTTGAAATCCAGAACTGGCTGCGATCGCTTCTTTGAGATTGTCCCAAACTGGACTATCTGGGGAAATTTGGTTGGATTCGGATACAGTTGTGCTTTTCATAAACCTTTATCGTGATCTAAACAGAATGAGTTCGTAGCAATTCTTAACTGTTATTTGTATTTTTTAACCTTATTTTCAGAATAACGGAACTGCGTTGTTTAAATTGTTACATTGGCAACAACTCATTGCCAACTTACCCAGATTTTTGGGCAAGTCATGATTTTCAACCAGGAAGAAGCACGTTCTGAAACAGGGGATTGAGTCAAGGGTGACCCGAGTGTATCTAGGACATCGGTCAAGAAACCGGGTTTCTGGGTGTCAAAGGTTGATATAGAGTTGTCATCCTCACGAGAAACCCGGTTTCTAGGAATGCTTGGTCTAGACTCAAGGATGACATGCTCCCTTGAGGTTTGGCTGTTGACGTTTAATGTAGCCAAACTCAGCTCAACGTGTTCGTGGGAGTCCCCATCTGAGCGCGTTAGCAAGATGGGGAGGGATAGCGGGACGCCGGAAGAATGGAGGTGTCCAACTTTTTAAGCTATGCACAAACCATTAGCCCTCCTGATTAACTCGACCTTGCTTGGGGCAAACTGCCCAATACGCTTCCAGGTGTGGTCGCAAACAGAGATGTTTTTGGTCTTTTCGGTGTCGGTAAATCCGCTGACGTAGCCAATATGGACTTTTCCAGCTTTCTGTGCTCTAACCAAATCACCGATTCTCATCCCAAATGGGGTAATTGTCCCACCCTTACGCTTTCTAATTCCGGACTTATCTGGAACCTCGAAGTGTAACTGGCGGCGGAAAAAGCCGTACTCTTTTCCCCGCTTCACCGCACCGGGGCGGGTGATGATCTTAAATGGGGAAGGAGTTACGGTAACGCTACCCTTGTGGGTGTAACCATGGGAATTGGAACCAGTAAACGGGACATATTTAATGAAATATCCGCAAGCCAATGTCACCCCGTCAACCGCGTGGGTTTCTGGTTTGGCTACAGACTTGTTCACCCTGTCTTTCTCTAACCCTAGTTGGGTTCGGAGTTGAGACGTGCCATTACCATCCTTTTGCCAACCTTCGCGGATATAGACAGGGGCAATTTTTTCCATCTGAGATATCGCCCAATTTTGACCTGTCATCACCGGGGAAAAGCCTTTACCCGACTTGGCGCGTTTGCGTTGGGAAAAGTCTATGTCGGCTTTAACCCGTTCATACCCAATTGCTTGCCGACGCCAGAATAAGACTTACCCGGATCGACTCCAACGGTAATGGGTTGCACGTCCTCAGCCGATGGTGGTGTGGTGAGCTGGACGTAATAGACGCCAAGGTCTGACCATTTTCCCACTGCCTTACCTTTCTTGACCCACCGTGGGACCCTGGAGGGCTTGGTAGGCGCCATCGGTTTTCCTTCTTCACTGATTACTGGAACACGATTCATAGAGATAATCCACTCGTGTAAATGTTTGTGTCTCTTAAGGCATTGATCAGGGTGTGTCCTGGCATTACCCAGCGTCTAGAGATTCCTAGACCTACATCTAATCCGAACTAGAGAAACGTTCGGAAGTGGTTATCCCTTACCAACTCATGCCCTATTCATGACTTCCTGGCAGGTTCCCTCTGCCAATCCCCGTCCTCACGAAGTAGGGCGGGGTTCATGAATCCACTTGTTCAGGGGACGATTCGCCCACGGATGACTCTGGGGCGATCGCAGGTAAAATTTGTTTGACCCGAAACCCTGGTACTGTAAAGTTTTCCGGTATTTTTTCCACTGGATAAGGTTGAGTTGCTGCCCACTCCGCCTCGCTAGTGAATAGAACTTGAACCACACTCAAAGGCACTTGCAAAAATAAGTGGCTTGCCAGAAACCCAACTCCTGCCAAAGCCAATCCAGCGATGTGCCATTGAACTGTCCAGGGAACGATCCCTGCCGCTAAAGGAGCGATGCTATAAATTTGCCACAGTACCCATACCATAAAACCTGCTGCCATAATTGTTAGCAGCGGGTTGGTTTTCCGGTCAAATAAGCTCAACAGTCGTCGCTGGGATTCGGTTAGGCGATCGGGTTTCAGAGCAACCACGAGCAGACTAAAAATGTCAAAGGGGCGGGTCAATTGCATCCACAAAACTGGTGCGATGCCGATAACTGCCAAAATTAAGAGTTCTAGCCAGATAGGTAACAGGGGTTCACCCGTTGCCAGTCCTAGCGCGACAACCTCTAACGTTAGGGGCAGTGCCGCTAAACCCGCCAAATGTATCCACAAGAACGGTTCAGACCAAAAAGAGCGCATTGGGTTGTCCTTTGTCTTTTGTGATTAGTCCTTAGTCATGAACCAAGGACTAATAACTTATGACCTAAGTCGCTGATAGAGTCCGGCGTTTGCTCACCATCTTATAGGTTTCGATGATGTCACCTTCAGTCCAATCATTGAATCTATCAACACGAATACCGCATTCAAATCCGGCATTGACTTCTTTGACATCATCCTTCATCCGCTTCAGCGAATCAAGTACCCCTTCGTAGATCATTTGACCCCGACGTTGCACTCGGATCTTGCAATTCCGCACTGCTTTGCCTGACTGTACGTAGCAACCTGCCACCGCACCGCGACCGACGGGGAAGACAGCTCGGACTTCCACTTGACCCAAGGGTTCTTCCACCAATTCTGGCTCCAGTAACCCTTCCATCGCCGCTTGAATGTCATCCAAGAGATTATAGATGATGTTGTATTCGCGCACATCAACACTCTCTTGTTCAGCAGCAGAACGAGCGCCGTGAGCCAAAGTGGTATTAAAGCCAATGATTACCGCACCACTAGCCGCCGCTAAGTCCACATCGGTTTCGGTGACTTCTCCAGCCGTCGCTAATAGGACTCGGATTTGAACTTCATTTTGGGGTAACTGTTTGAGTGAACCCAGAATGGCTTCAACCGAACCTTGTACATCTGCCTTCAGGATCAAGTTGAGTTCTTTGAGTTCCCCTTCTTGAGCTTTGGCAGAGAGGCTATTCAGGCTGACTCGGCGGGACGACATCACCTGTTGCAGACGAGATTCGCGCTGTTCTTGGCTTCTCATATCCGCAACGGCGCGAGCTTCTTTTTCTTGTTCAAAGACGTCAAACTCATCACCAGCAGCCGGGACATCGCTTAAACCCAATACCTCTACGGCAAAGGAGGGGGCTGCCTCGTCTACTCGTTTGCCTCGGTCATCGATCATGGCTCGTACTTTACCGAAGACCGATCCTGCCACTAAAGTATCACCCACCCGCAGCGTGCCATTTTGTACCAACAATGTGGCAACTGGACCTCTAGATTTATCCAGGTTGGCTTCAATAACCGTACCTTTGGCTAATCGGGCGGGGTTAGCGGAGAGTTCTTCAATGTCAGAAACGAGCAGGATCATTTCCAGGAGTGTATCCAAGTTTTCTTTTTGGATCGCACTCACGGGTACCATGATCGTGTCACCGCCCCATTCTTCTGGGACTAATCCATGTTCCATTAACTCTTGCTTCACGCGGTCAGGTTGTGCCCCTTCCTTATCGATTTTGTTAACGGCAACCACAATTGGCACTTCAGCAGCTTTCGCATGGCTGATCGCTTCACGGGTTTGGGGTTGTACCCCATCATCGGCAGCAACAACCAAAATGGCAATATCAGTTACTCGCGCTCCCCGCGCCCGCATCGCGGTAAAGGCTTCGTGACCTGGAGTATCCAGGAAGACCACCTGTTGGACTTGATCTTCATGCTCCACATCGACATGGTAAGCACCGATGTGCTGAGTAATTCCTCCCGCTTCGCCTTGTGCCACTTTGGTTTCGCGAATGGCATCCAGCAGCGTGGTTTTACCGTGATCGACATGACCCATGATTGTGACTACGGGTGGACGTCGAACCAGGTATTCTAAGTCAGCCGCATCCAGCATTTCGGTTTTAGCGGCTTCTGATTCAGCTTCTTCTGTCTGAACATCAACGCCAAGTTCTTCGGCAACCATTTGAGCGGTGGGCAGATCCAGGGTTTGGGTGATATTCACTGCCAATCCCTTGAAGAATAGCTGCTTAATCACCTCTGTTTCGGCAAGGTTCAGCTTATCTGCCAGCTCTCGAACGGTTAGCGAATCGTTTAAGACAATTTGTTCAGGACGTTCGGCGACTTCTTGCTTTTCACGACGGCGATCGCGACTTTCTGGTTTACCGGTTTTAACTTCTGGTTTTTTCCTAACCTGACTGGCTGCCGTTGGTGGGGGAGTCTGTCCCGTTTGAGATTTAGGTTTAGGAGGACGAGCGACCGACATACTGACTGCTACAGGGGTGTCAGCTGCTTGGTAGTTACCATCAAACTCTTCCTCATCTTCTTCGATCAGTTTAGGTCGCCGCTTGAGCTTAGCCGCTTTTCCGGGTTTAGATCCTTCCCGTTCCTCTTCCTCATCAATCCATTCACGTTTCTTCGACTGACGTGGCGGCGTGGGTCGTTTGGCTTTAAGATTTTTCAGTTCCGGCGGTTCCAGAAGGGTTTCTACGCTTTCATCGGCCTCCTCCTGCTTCTGTTCTAAGGAACCCGAATCGATAGCCGCCACTTCAGGACTCTCACTCGGACGAGTCGGTCGGGAGCGTTTGGGGGGAGATTGCAGTTTAGGAACAGGCTGAGCCGGAGATTTCGGATGAGCAGGGGCGGGAGATTTAGCCGGCGTTTGCGGTTTAGGCTCACTCGTCGATTCAGGCGGCTCAGGCTTAGCTGTCTCTACAGGGGTCTCATCCGATCGCTCGCGCTTCAATTTCGGTCGTTCAACCTGGGTGGGTTGACTCGGTTTCGGTGACGTTGGTCGAACGGGGGGTTGGATAAGTTTGGGTTTAGCTTCTTTAGTTTCTTTAGCTTCTTTAGCTTCTTTAGCTTCCACTTCAGCTTTAGTAACGTTCTCCTGTGACCCTTGAGATTGGGTTGGTGTTTCTGACTCAGAATTGTCCTGCTGCAAATTCACCGAGGTTGGTCGATTAAGCTGGGCGGGTGGACGTGGTGGATTCACAGTCGGCTTTACGGGGGGTTGAGAAGACTTTGACCCGGATTCTGATTCCTGGGAAGAGCTAAAACTGGAACGAGGCTTAGGCTTAACGCTCAAAATTTGCTGTTTGCGCTGATTGTTATTGTTAGAGCGTCCATCTGCATGGTCAGCAGATGCTGAGGTTGTTTGGTCACGACCTTTGAGGCTAGTGATCCCCTCAGCATATTTTTCCGCCGCCGCTCTGATTCGCTCAGCTTCAGATTCTGTAATCGTGCTACTGTGACTTTTGACTGCAATATGAAGTCCTTCGCAAATATTCAAAATGTCCTTGTTGTCCAAATTCAATTCCCGTGATAATTCGTAAATTCTGACTTTGCCGTTGTTCATCCACTATTCCCCCGTCGTACATATTGTTACACCATAACTAAATGATTGAAAGCGTGCGTGGTCATTGGTTTTCGTGCCGGATTGGCTTAAATCAATAAGGTGTCTTTAAGAGTTTACTCGATAACTCACCAATAACTCATGTTACACAGGCGATCCTTGACTGTCAGCCAGTTGGATATCTTTACACTCTTAATCAGAGCCTGGATAGTTAACTTACACAAATCTTAACAAAACTCGATAGATTTTCTAGATCCCTAGATCCGCAGTATCTTCCTCAGGTAGGAGTTGTTAACTTGATCAGGGTCAGACTCACCTCCGAACACCATTAGTAATGGTACTTCTTTACTATCCTAGCGATTGCTTAGGTTCATTGAGAGCCTTGCTGGAGTTTTTTGGATGCATTGGCTCAATCGCTGCTGCGTTGGATGCTCCAGGGACAAGGTTCTAAACGCTGCCATAATCGTTGATAAATTTCGTCGGGAACCGATGCCCTCAGCGCTCGTCCCAATCGATTTTTCTTCTGAGCAGCCGCCAGACAACTCGCTTGAGGACAGATATAAGCCGAACGTCCCATGCCCTGATCTAATTTTACCTGTCGCGATGGATGGATTCGCACAACTCGCCATAATGCTTGTTTTTGAGCCACCCGGCGACAACTTAGGCAACGTCGGTAATTGGGTTCCATAAGATTCGGACAATGATTTTGGTGTAGGCTCGCATGAGTTTACTGTTCACGGTGTAACCTATCTCGGTAAACGAGGTGAGGACAGTGAGGAGGATGTCTTGAGCAACGGCGTACACCAGCTTCCATGAAAATCTCTCCCCATTCCCTCTGATCAAGTTAGGTGCAAGAAGAGTTCAACGCCCTTAAGGAATCTACCGCCTTGCTTTGATCCTCCTAAGATTAGGACAAAATATCCTCCTCTTCCTCGTCTTCAGCAAATTCTTCCTCATCTTCAGCAAATTCTTCCTCGTCTTCAGCAAATTCTTCCTCAGCAAATTCCTCCTCAGCTAAGGATTGAGGAGTTGTCACCTTTGCCTCTAACTCGGCTGGTGAGGAAGTTTCTCTCTCTGGTTCTTCCTCATCCTCTTCTTCATCATCAGCGAGTTCGGCTTCCCTCTGTGCGATCGCGGCTTGTAACTCCTGCATTTTCTGGTGTTCAGCTTCGTAATCGTACTTGGCGATATCTTTAATATCAATCTTCCAACCTGTGAGACGAGCCGCTAGGCGAACATTCTGCCCTTCTTTGCCAATGGCTAAACTGAGCTGATCTTCCGCGACCAAAATGTGAGCCTGACGCCCTTCCGGATTCACCAATAAGACTTCCTCTACTCGTGCGGGACTCAGAGCATTCGCTATATAGGTAGCGGGATCAGGCGACCAACGAATCACATCTATTTTTTCGCCACGCAATTCATTGACGACCACTTGAATGCGTGATCCCCTAGCGCCGATACAAGCCCCAACGGGATCAACATCTCGCTCTAGGGTATCCACGGCAATTTTAGTCCGAGGTCCGACATGACGCGACGGTGGATTAGCTTCTCGCGCCACCGCCACGATTCGCACGACTTCATCTTCGATTTCTGGGACTTCATTGGCAAACAGATAGACCACTAAACCAGCCGAAGCTCGCGAAACCACAAGCTGGGGTCCACGGTGAGGACCTTCACGCACTTTTTTGAGAAAAACCTTAAAGGTACTGCCAATGCGATAGGTATCGTTGGGTAATTGTTCGCGCTTGGGCAGTTCGGCTTCCACTTCTGGCTGACCAAAGCCACTGCTAATCGCCATGATCACCGATTGCCGCTCAAATCGTAGCACTCTGGCTTGGAGAACCGTTCCTTCTAACTCTTCAAACTCTTCTTGGATCAACTTACGCTGTTGATCCCGTAGTTTTTGGGAGAGTACCTGCTTGGTTTGAATAGCTGCCATTCGACCAAAATCACGTTGATCTGGAGTAACATCCAGAACCACCGAGTCACCTAATTGTGCCTCTGATGCGACTTCTTGAACTTCTTTGAGGGAAATATGATGATCGGTGTTGCCAACTTCCTCAACAATGGTTTTGGTACAAAGAATGCGAAATCCTTCTTCTTCGATATCTAAATCGACTTCAAAGTTGTTAAAGTACTCATCATCAAAATGAGGTCGCTCTATGCGTTGCGCTCGACGATAGCGCTCATAGCCTTTGATCAGTGCTTCTCTCAGTGCCTGTTGGACTGCTGATTTCGGTAAATTATGGCTTTGAGAGATCTCTTCGATCATCTTTTTTAGTCCCGGCAGATTAACGATAGACATAGGCAAATCTCCATAAACTGTTTATTGTGGGTCGTTAACAACATAACTAATGTTCAATGACTAATTACTAATGATCTAAACGGGTTTAACCCTGCTCATCGAACTGAACTTTAGTTACTTGATCACGAGGAATGGCGATCGCCCGTCCTTTTCGGTTGAGATATACACGGGTATCATCCCGGCGAATTAATTGCCCTCGCCATTCTTTATGTCCTTGGTAAGGTTCAGCCGTGTTGACCACCACGGAAAATCCTTTAAATGCGATGAAGTCTCGGTCTGTCGTTAGCTCTTGCGAGATCCCAGGACTAGAAATTTCCAAAACATAGGCGTCAGGAATCAGATCCACGGCATCTAATTCAGCTTCTAAAGCCCGACTCATACGTTCACAGTCATCTAAACCCGTATCGCCGTCGCGGTTGCGGATATCTACCCGAAGTACAGGGGGACGTCTGTTCGTGTGAAACACCGCCCCAACGAACTCCAATCCCAATTTTTCAGCTACTGGGGTTGCCAAATCGATTAGTTGGGGAATCAGGGGATGAGTCATAGAAAAACTTCAACAAAAAAAGTGGGTTCAACCCACCTCCAGGTAAAATTTCTGCCAAGAAGCTTAGCGACGATTGACACAATCTCTACCCTGCTTGTGTACTTGGGAACAGTTTTATAGTTTCCCCAGACTCCGACATCAGGATAGAGTAACTTCCGTTGCTATGTTAGAGTTTAGCGCAATCTTTGCAGGTTGTGGGATCGGGTTACCACAAGCAAAGGAGGATAATGGTGGAGTTTTGACCCTTCACGACCTTCGAGGGCATAGTTTTGACTTCCACCTCCCCTATCTCCCTCATCTTCATCAACTACACCTGTCGCTTTTGCCGAATTGCCCGGGTTTGGTCAAGAATGTCCTCTAAGTCCTCTTGGGACAAACGCTCAACGTAATTGACTTTGAATTCCTCTAAGAAGGCGTTGAGCAAGTATTGAATTTCATCTAAGGTTTTCTGGGTCTGAATTTGAGAGCCATAAGCTTCGCCCAGATGACGAATTAACCGTTGCAGAATTTGATCCCCAACTGGATCATCTGCGATCGCGGCGTCTAATCCATTGTAAAGCGCTTGGGTAATTTGGTGTACCAGTTGTTCGGTTAACTGAGTGCGAATTCTTTCTACACCCGGTACTCTCTCTAGTCCCTGATAGGCTTGAGACTGATTCAAAATTTTGTCCACGTTATGCCGTAGCAAGTCTTCTATATCGGTACGGATGGCGGGAAGCACCTGATTCACTGTCATCTGCACCATAATCTTAGTCAGTGCTGCGACTTCGTCGGTTTCGTTGAGATCGATGTAGGGGCGGACTTCCCGTTGCTGAAGAAAATTCGCGATCTCTCCTTGGCGAATGGAAGATTGGAGTTCATTAATAATCTGAATCACCACTACTTGGGTCATATCGCCAGCGATTTCAGCGACAAATCCTTGACGCGCTTGTTTCTGAATCGCACTCATATCGATTAACCTTGCCTGATCCAGTCGAATCGTCACCGGGATGATTCGCAGCCAGCGCCAGAGGGGAATCAACAAAAAGATGTCATACCAACGCCATAACATCGCATCGATCCAACTGACCCCGGTGCGGTGGCGACTGATGAACCAAGTACGACCCAAAAAATCTGTCAAAAAGACTAGGAAAAACGGGAAGTCAATGCGGAGTCCAAAATAATCAACAAAATCCCCTGTTTCTCCAATGGGACGGTAGTAGTTGGCTGCAATCAGAGGACGAATCTCCTCGTTGAAAAATTCGAGTTCATTCTCTGGGTCTTTAGCGGTTAAGTTTTCTTGACTCCAAAATTCTCTAAATGCTTCTTTGGCAGAATCCTCGTCATTGGGAATATGCCCCCGCATCTTATTTTTTATTTTTTCCAAATCTCCCGTTTTATCGGCAAGTTGGAACGGGTTTGTCTCAATCATGTCTACGCTACGTTGGCGCAGATCTTCTAAAAGTTGGATAACTTCAGGAGATTGTAAGCTTCTCAGTTTTGTTCTTAGGTTGGTTGCATCAATTTCTGCTTCCAATGCATTAACCTTGTCCAAATAGTGTTCGGTTTCTCGATAGGGTTGAATCCCTTTGATTGGGTCATACCACTGGGTAATCGGAGGTAGGGGAACCTCTAAAGACCAACCGGGAAAACTCCATGGACCGATGTCAAAACTCACTAATTGGACTTCCCCATGTAGCCAAAAATCTCGCAGAGGCAGGTAGGTCAAGTCAAATAAGACTAAGAAGTAGTTGAACGAAGCCACAAGCGCCATCAAACGTTCAAACCAAAGGGCGCGACGGACTTTACGTTTACTTTTGCTTGGGGTCAGTCTTTGAATGGATGACATATTTTTTCAGGCTAGATCAGCACCAAATTTGGCTATAAATAATAAGTAGTTATCGTCAAACTGGGACTGATCAGAAGGGATTCAGGAAGGCTTACTAGAAATATCAATCCTATGGGTGATAGGGTTCACTGTCAAACTAGGTTAGCTTGGCGGTTGTAGACGCGGAGCAGCTTCCCGTAGGGTAACCGCAGCTACACAAACGAAACCCGCCTGCGCGGGTTGCCATATCCTTTATTGTTTCATCCTTCTTTCTCGGCTGGATACCTCGTCCATAGCTAGGCTATGGGCGGGGTAGTTGATGTTAACTATGGAAAGACACGACCGGGATAGGTCATGGGAGCGCTAGGACTGTTGTAGATATCCCATTCCTCAATACCCCGATCGCGCAGAATGGTTTCGGCTTGGCTTATTTGCTCATCCGTTCCCTGAACCAACACCAGATAATCCCCATGAGAGAGGCGATCGCTATATTTTTTGGCTTGCTCCTCAGGAACGCCTAAGTTCGCGAGTATACCGACCAAACCACCAGCAGCCGCACCAATAGCTCCTCCGCCTAATGCAGATGCGATCGCGGCGGCTTCGCCTCCAACAAATACCACAGGACCCACACCAGGAACCGCTACGGTGACTAACCCAACCAGTAATCCGGTTAATCCCCCCAAGACACCCCCAGCTACCGTCCCTGTGGTTGCATCTTTGGCTTTTTCATGACTCACGGGATCGGTAACTCTCACCCCAGACACCTGATCGGGATGTTCGGCGTCTTTGGCAATCACTGAAACGAGGTTCATGTCAAATCCAGCCGCTTTTAACCCATCGAGAGCATTTTTTAAATTTTGCTCATAAGAAAAGACACCAATCGCTCGCTGATTTTGCGTTACAGGTGTTGGTGCTGTTGCTGGTGGAGTAGCCGGAGTTACACCCGTCGGCGTTGCACCCAAAGGTTCACCAAAGGGTCCTGTGTACGTCGCGCCCAGGGGTGTAGGAGATCCCACCGGAGCCGCCGTTGGGTGAGTATAGCCGGGAGCGGGAGTATTCACTTCAGGACGGTTATAACTTCTCCACTCTTGAATTCCTTGAGGTTTCAGGATAGAAGCCACACGGCTGATTTCCTCTGGTGTGCCATCCACTAGGATTAAATAATGTCCTTTTTCTAAGCGATCTTGGTAAAGTTTAGCTTCGGCTTCGGGAACTTCCAAGCCAAGTAACGCCCCAAATAAGCCGCCAGCCGCGCTACCAACCGCCCCACCCAAGAGCGTATTACCAATTACTGAAGCGGCTGCACCGCCGACTAAAATGGGTCCAACTCCAGGAAGCGCGATCGCACCCAGCGTACCAATTAAACCGACGATCCCTCCTGTCACTCCCCCCGCAACTGCACCAGCCGCTGCACCTTCTCCGGTTTCATTTTCGGTATCGTCTTGCACATTAACGCCAGCAATTTGCTCCTCATCCCGGGCAATGACTGATACTTGGTTCATGGGAAAATTGGCATCTCTCAGATGTTTGAGAGCCTCTTCGGTGGCTTGTCGCGTCGGAAAGACCCCCACACCGCGTTGATATTGACCTAACGTCATAGTATCCGCCTCCATCTCTCTATAGGTTTTCACCCTAATACCCCTATTTCTACATTTCTCTGGCAGACATTCATCAATCGTGGGAGATAACCACTATTAGTCACTTGTCCATCTGTAGGAAGAAAGAATTGTTTGACATCCTCACCGCCCTATAAGGACGGTGATTCCCAAAAGCGTCAAACAGCGATAACTGAATGTACTCTCGGTGGGTTGACGGCTCACCACACACTGCCTCATCCGAGGTCTTACACGCGCTCCCCGTCCGTTTAGAGTCGTGGATCTGCCCAACCCCGACTTTGACACCTCGACTTCGCTCGGCGTCAAGTCCAGCCTGTTCTATGTTAACCGAGGCATTATCATCCCGGTCGTGTTCCACGCCGCAATTGATGCACACAATAGACCGTACCGACAAGTCTATTTTCCCCCATCGGTACCCACACTCAGAACAAACCTGACTGGTAGGTTCCCATCGGTTGATGACTCGAAAGTCCCGGTTGTGATTGCAGGCTTTACCCTCACACAATGACCGGAATTCATACCATCCAGCTTGGCTAATTGCCCGTGATAATTTGCGGTTTTTAAGCATACCGCCAACGTTCAAATCCTCGCTTGGCAATCACTTGGTTCTCGTTGACCACCTTAGTAGAAAGTTTATGCAGGAAATCCTTACGCTTATCCCGTATCTGGGCATTGAGCTTGGCTACTTTCACCCGCATCCGTTCTCGCCGTTTGCTGCCTTGTTGCCGTTTAGCTAACCGCCGTTGGCAACGCTTTAGCTTGCGGTAGAGGCGGGAATAGTTCGGGCTATCAATCTTTTCCCGGTTGCTGCAACAGGCAAACGTTTTCAACCCCAAATCAATCCCGATGGATGGGTTCTTGGGCGGTTTGATTTCTGGCTTTACCTCAACGACAAAGCTGAGAAAGTACCGACCAGCGCAGTCTTTAATCACCGTTACAGAACTAGGCTCAGATGGCAGAGGACGCGACCACTTGACTTTGATGTCCCCAATCTTGGCTAAGTAGACCTTGGACGCCTTAATCTTAAACCCACGTTGAGTGAACCGCGCCGTTTGACGGTTGGTTTTCCGTTTAAACCGTGGCGGGTTTACCTTGGGTCCCTTGCGTTTACCAGAGCGGGATTGAAAGAAGTTCTTATACGCTACCCCCAAGTCTGCAACTGATTGCTGGAGGGGAACAATTGATACCTGTCCTAACCATTCTCTCTCCTCATTGTTTCCTGACAAAGGACGTAGCTTGCTTCTCAATGAAAGCGAGTATGAGCAAGGACATAAGACCATTCCACGGAAATTGCGACTCAGGGGTTCGGTTCTACGACCCCGGAGAGATGACGACTGCCAGTATCCTCATAGATAGACAAGTAGAATTGGCAGTTCATGGGGATAGATAGTGGTGCAAAAGTGGTTGTTACCAAACATCAGCGAAGTTTTAGCTCAGAATACGCCGACTGGGGTGAACAATCCGGTCGAATCTCAGGTTGAATCGACAACGGTTGTCATGGATAAGGGACAGCGCAGTGCGGCGAGTCAGCGGATGAGAGACGAAAGGCGATCGCAGCGAGAATGGCAAAGTGCGATCGCGTCTTTGGAACAGTTACTCTTACAAGTCCTTTGCTCAGAAGATCAAGGCGACAACTCAGCATCTCTAAATGGGTTAGTTTTAGCCGGTCCTGCACCTGTTTTAAGCCACTCTGATTTGCTTTCTCATTTTCAAACGGGGGTGTTTACGACTGAAACCGTAAATCCCTGGAGTTTTATGCCCTTTCAATTGCCTCCAGCTCAACCGGAAAAAGCTCAAGGTACGGTTAATACGACTTATGAACTCTGCTTATTTCCGGCTGACTCATTGACTGAGGAGCAGTTTTGTTTAGTCTTTACCCGTGGCTTTAGTTTAGTTATGGCAGCGGGAGACGATCCCAATGGTGTACCTGGATTTCGCTTCTCCTTTGATCCAGAGGATGTGCAAAAAGCTTGGGCGTCTCTTTATCCTCGATTATTATTAGCCAATCCCCATCAACTGAGTTATTTAGATACATTAGTTAAGCAGTTTGCGCCTCAGCCTCCCGATTATAAAATTGTTATGCAATTTGGGCGTCAGTTGCTGCAAAATATGCCGGAATATTCTGTAGAACCGAAGAATGAAACCATAGCAGTAACACCGATTAATTCAGTTACTCAAGTTTCTACAGATCCGGCGTACAGTGAGACAATTGAAGACCGGGATTGGCAACCCTTAGCTAAGTCAGAAACTCGTGTTAATCATCGAGTGTCTCAACTCTGTGAATCCGCCCCTGATGTGGAACTTCTGCAAGCTTTAACTCATGAAGTCCGCACACCACTAACGACGATTCGCACGTTAACTAAATTATTATTAAAACGTAAAGATTTAGCACCAGAAGTGATTCGGCGTCTGGAAATCATAGATCATGAATGTACAGAACAGATTAACCGGATGGAGTTAATTTTTAGAGCCGTTGAATTAGAAACAAAAGCGGTGAAAGAAGCCCCGGTTAATCTCACATCAATGTCATTGGCTCAAATTTTACAGAATAGTATTCCCCACTGGCAAAAGCAGGCACAGCGGCGTAATGTCAGCTTGGATGTCGTATTGCCGCAAAATCTGCCGACGGTGGTGAGTAATCCTTCGATGTTAGATCAGGTGTTGACGGGTTTAGTGGAGAATTTTACCCGCACCTTACCCGCTGGCGGTCATATTCAGGTGCAGGTCACTCCCGCTGGAGACCAGTTAAAATTGCAATTTCAGTCTCAACCTAACCCAGACAATTCGGGTAATTTGGATAAGTTTGGACAGTCAACCTGTCAGACGTTAAAGTCAATTGGTCAGTTATTAATGTTTCAGCCAGAAACAGGCAGTCTGAGTTTGAATCTAAACGTGACCAAGCATTTGTTCCAAGCCTTGGGCGGTAAACTAATTGTGCGTCAGCGACCGCAAGCTGGGGAAGTGATGACGATATTTTTACCTTTGGAAGTTAGGAATAATAGCAGTAATCAAGAGGGAATATTAGTGTAGCAGTCTGCCTGTAACTTTGCCCCATAGTAAAACGTTGTGAGCCTTCTATGGCGTGAATCCTCTGTGGCAATCATTTGGCAAATGGGTCTTAGTCCATTTGAATGGACTTGAGCTATAGCTGTCGCCATAAAGGTTAGGACTTCATTGCAGACTGAAACGACCAGGTATCAGTAAAAACCCTTCTGCCTTCTTCCCTGAAGCCTTGTCTCCAACTATCCTACAAATTCTATCGTCTGTTAATAGCGATGGGTTATAGAAATTTAACGGTTTATAATCTTTCGTAAAGCTTCTGCTGTGCCAAACTATTGCGATAGGAACTAACAGGATAGGATTTCCCAATTTTCCATGAATTCCCTTGATTTAGAGAATGCACTCCAGCGCTATACCGACGCGCTGACGAAGCTGGAAGCATTGACGGTGACAAAACGAAAGCGGAACGATGAAAATGCTACAGAAATTGTTCTCGATGTTTTGGTAACGAGGGATCGCATTCAGTCGCTTTTAGCCCAAACCTGCCAGAATCCTAAGAAGACCCTATTGAGGCTGAGTGAACTCGACCAACGCTTAAAAGAAAAAGTGGATGTGATCGTTCAAATTGCTCCGTTAGCTCAATGGCGAGATATTTTAAATCCGCCCAAAACCGCCTGGTGGTGGTTTTTCGATACATTGGAGTATGTCCATGCCTGGGATCGCTATGATTGGCTCTGGGGCGCGATTACGATGCCGATTTTGACGGTGAATTTTAGCTTAGTGGTGGCGATTTCGTCCCGATTTTTGAGTGGCGGCGTGGATGCACTGGGAGCGTTTGCGGTGGTGGGTCAGGCGGTATTAGCGCTAACAGCAGCTAAAGGGACGTTGACTAAGACGGGACAGCATACGGTGGAGAAGGCGCTGGAAAGCCTGAAGATTCCCCAGCATTTTTGGCAAGAGGTGAAGCTGGGGGGAACGTTGTTGGTGTTGGTGAGTCTGATTAGTTTGCACGCCTCTTTACCTAAAATTGCTCAGTATTATGTAGAACAGGGTAAGCGGGAACAGTTGGCTGGACAATTGATTAATGCGCTGCAAAATTACCGTCGAGCGACTGAACTTGACCCGAATAATATGGAGGCTCATTTTCGATTGGGTTCCGCTTACGAGAACTTGCTGGACTTTAAAAAAGCGAAAAGTTACTACCAAATTGCTATGTTAGGCGGTGAGATGAGTGCCTATAGCAATCTTGGTCGCTTGTATATTCTGGATAAGAACTATTCCGGCGCAGCTTTTTTATTGAAACAAGGTCTTCTACAACCTCATGATCCAGAATTGGGGTACTTTTTGCTCAAAAATTTAGGCTGGGCGCGGCTGAAACAGGGTCGGTATGAGGAAGCGGATGCTTATCTGAAAGAAGCAATTGATATAAACAGCGATCGCGCTTCGGCTTATTGTCTGTTGGCTCAAGTCCAAGAGGCAAAAGGGAACAAAAAAGCGGCACTTCCGTTCTGGGAAAAATGTCGCGATTTAGTGGATGGGCTGAATCCCGATGAAGATCGATGGTTTGACCAAGCCCAACAACGTCTAACATCGACTTCCGAGGAAGCTACTCCGGGGGCAGATTCTGTTAATCCTTAGACGATGTAGTAACGGCTGGCGTGACACAGTTAAGATAAGGGAATAGATTTTACAGATTTAATGGGCGCACGTCAGTCATTGGTGTCAACTCAAGCTACAGCCCTCACCCCCAACCCCTCTCCCAACGTTGGGAGAGGGGAGTAAGAGGGGAGTAAATTTACTCATTAAGGGTGCATCTGTTGAACAACTTCTAACAGACAACCTAGACAACTGGGGTGATTGTTGGTCGTTCAGTATATTCCTAACCAGAGAAAAACGGAGGAATTATGATGAAGCTACCAATAATGAGATTGAAAAGATATCATTTTGTAGGCTTGACTTTAGCGTTAGTCCTAACCACTCTACCGACAGGAGCGATCGCGGCTCAAAATCGAGTGGCTGAGGGACGGGTTCTGCTCAAACGTCAGGGATGGTCAAGTTTCAGAACGGTTGCGGCGGGTACACCTCTGCATCACAGGGATCAACTGCAAGCCATACGTGGGCAAAGGGCAAAAATTGTTTGTCGAGGGGTATCGTCCTATAGAGTGCCATCGGCTCAAATCTATCCGGTGTCTTACTTTTGTGGAAAACCCAATACTTCGGGTGTGTTCCGGGATCGAGTCCTGAAACCAGCTCATAAGCTTGGTGGCGATGATCCCACGATTCCTTACGTGATTACGCCCCATCGCGGGGAAATACTCGATGGTAAACCGACGATACGTTGGAATCCGGTGGCGGGAGTCAGTCGTTATACGGTGCGAGTTACGGGTTCCGGGGTTTATTGGGAGACTCAGGTGAGTGGGACTGAGGTGGTTTATCCCGGTGAACCTGTCCTACAGCGAGGAAAAGAGTATCTAGTGGTTGTCGAGGCGGATGGAACCTCATCCCAGTTGGATAAAGGCGGAGAATATCGATTCAGGCTGGTTTACCCTGATGTAGCCCAGCGGGTTCAGGAAAAGATTCAGGCGATCGCACAATCGGATTTGTCAGAAGCAGCCCAAGCGTTGGCAATGGCGGATGTGTATTTTGAGGAAGATCTCGATAGTGAGGCGATCGCAATTCTGGAGTCCTTGGTTCAGTCAGGAAGCCAAACGGTTCAAGTGTATCAGCTTCTTGGTGATCTCTATGCTCATGAGGGATTAAATCTGCTGGCGCAGGAACGGTATGAACAGGCGATTGAATTAGCGATCGCCAGTGAGAATATTGAAGGTCAAGCTAAGGCTCAAGTGGGGTTGGCGGAAGTGATGATTATGCTGGGGAAAACGGAGCAAGCGATTCGCTTATTTAACCAAGCGCAAGCTGGCTATGAAGCGTTAGGGGATTCCCAACGGGTGGAAGAATTGCAAATGCGAACTCAAGAGTTAGCGGTGTCTAGTTTTGGCGTTCGTTAACGGCTGATTTTATCCCTTATTCGGAATTCAATTATCATAAATTCAGCCAATTTATTCCCAATTTATCCCAAGATTATTCCTAAATTGTAGGGTGCGTTAGCGCAGCGTAACGCACCATTATTTTGTCGGGTAGCACAGACGTGTAACTCACTTGTTAGTCAGGGATGGCGCGAGAATGTTTAGGGACGGGTTTTACTACTATCTTTTCGATTGCACCCAGATGCAACTAAACCCGCCCCGATTCACAGGTTTCGTGATTTTTTTAAGGGTTTCGCCAACATCAGGGAAGGGTGTATGTCGGCAAAGGGCGCACGTCGGTCATTGGTGTCAACTTAAGGTCGAAAACCAATGCTGGCAAAGTTTTCAGCTATGTCTATTTACTGCTCAAAATTTCCCCCTCATCCCCTAACCCCTTCTCCCACCGTGGGGAGAAGGGGAACCAGACTCTCTTACTCCCCTCTCCCCGGCGTGGGAGAGGGGCTGGGGGAGAGGGGTTTTGCTTAAGTTGACACGGATGCACGTCGGTGCGCCCCTACGGTTTCTGTAAGCGTTACCCTTCAAACTCGCGATCGCTCCTCACCATCCTGAACAAACCTGAACTATATCTGAACTATACCTGAATTATAGTCCTGAATTTTTCTGAACTTATTGATTGCCTCAAGCCGCACAATATAACTGTGCCGAACTTCAGGGAAATGACACTGGAAGCAGAGAGGTTTGTAGTCGGTACAAAGCGTGCCTGCCGTGCTAAAGCACTGACTACAAACCATTATTTTCTTCTGGGTGATGACCAACTACACAAATACCTCAACCCCTAATTTTGTGGGGAAATCCAATAGGTATTCTGCTAACGACAGGGACGCATCAATTCTAGCGACAGGAAACCAAAGCTATTCGATTTCCCTCCCCTTGACAAGGGGAGGGTTAGGGAGGGGTCAGATCAAGGTATCGCTTTCTTTGCTTAAATTGACACCGATGACCGACGTGCGTCCAGTCACCCACGCCACCCCAAAAAAACAACTGGAGGATTAAATTTTGTAACAGATTATATTCTCCAATGAGAAATAATCTAAGCTTCATTTAATTCCCCTCGTAGCTTTTCTGTCAATCGACTAATTTTCAGGGTTTCGCATCGTACTAACAACGCTGGCGCTAACACATAGCCAGCCGGATGTAGCTGCCACGATGAGGATTTAATCATGGGAAAGACAACAGGTTACGCTTCACTTCTGAGCAGTCTCTCGGTTACTGTTTTGACGAGTTTGAGTCCAGTTTCGGCGCAAATTGTGCCGGATAATACACTTCCGGTCAATTCTCAGGTGACGGGATGTCCGGTTTGCCTGATTGAAGGGGGAACGGTGCGGGGAGTGAATCTGTTCCATAGTTTTGAAGAGTTTTCTGTACAGACGGGGGGTGAGGCGTTTTTTTATAATGGGTTGGATATTGAGAACATTTTAGGGCGGATAACGGGGACTAATATTTCGGATATTGATGGCTGGATTCGGGCAAATGGCACAGCTAACCTGTTTTTAATTAATCCCAATGGGATTGTGTTTGGTGAGAATGCGCGGTTGGATGTTGGCGGTTCATTTGTGGCGTCTACAGCCAATAGTTTTACCTTTCCTGATGGCAGTGAATTTAGTGCCACGAATCCTGAAGCGCCGCCGTTGTTGACGATTAATGTGACACCTGGATTGCAGTATGGAACTCCACCGACGGGAGATATTAATCATCAGGGGAATTTAGCGGTAGAATCGGGGCAAACTTTGGCGTTATACGGGAATCAAGTCACGAGTACGGGTTCTCTCACCGCACCAGGGGGAACAGTGATGGTGTTGGGAGAGAGGATTGGTTTATTAGACAACGCTGAGGTTGATGTGTCCTCGGATATAGGCGGGGGAACGGTATTAATTGGTGGTTCCTTTCAGGGTCAAGGTACGATTCCCACAGCAGCGCGAACTGTGGTTGAGCCGGATGTGACGATTAATGCTAATGCTTTAATCAACGGGGATGGAGGTACGGTGGTTTTGTGGGCAGATGAGGTAACGGGGTTTTATGGAACTATTAACGCCCGTGGGGGAGTTGATGGGGGAAATGGGGGATTGGTTGAGGTATCGGGGAAGCAACATCTGATATTTCGTGGAAACGTGGATACTCGTGCGGTTTTTGGGTTAGCGGGGACGTTGTTGCTTGACCCAATAGATATTCGGATTGCTAATGGTAATGGGGATAGTGGGGTTGATGGTGAGGGGAGTTTTGCTGGGAATAATTCGGGAGTGGCGGGGGCGATTCTGAGTACGCCGTTGAGTGAGATTGATGATACAGCACCAACGACGATTTATGAGTCGGAGTTGGAAGGGTTGGCGGGGGATACCAATATTGTTTTACAGGCGACTAACGATATTCAGATTGATGATTTAGCGGATGATGCTTTAGATTTTGCTCCTGGGAGTGGGGGGATTGAGTTCACGGCTGATGCAGATGGGGATGGGGTGGGTTCGGTAGTGATGGAGGATACTGTTGCCGATACTCTGTATACGAATGGGCGGGATATTGAGATGTCTGGCGCGAGTTTGACGCTGGGGAATATTAAGACGTCTGGGGTTGAGAGTGGTTCAATAAATCTCAACGCCACAAATGGTGGCATCAGTGTGGGAAACCTGCACACGAACAATCGTGTTCAGGGAGGGGCGATTAGGCTTGATGCCAGTGCCAATATCACGACAGAAATCATAGATTCCTCCTCTAGGAGTAATGGAGGGACTATTACTCTGAGAGCGGGCGGTAACATCACCACAAAAGAGCTCAACTCTTCCTCTGACTCTTTCTCCTCCTTTTCTGGCGATGGGGGAGGAATGTCTCTCACCGCAGGTGGCAACATCACTACTAACGGTGATCTTAACTCCTACTCCTACTCCGGAGCCTTTTTCTATTCCTCCTCAGGCTCCTCCTTTTCTGGCAATGGGGGAGGGATGTCTCTCACCGCAGGCGGCAACATCACTACTAACGGTAATCTTGACTCCTCATCCTACTCATCCTACTCTTCCTTCTACTCTTCCTCGGGTTCCTCTTTTTCTGGCGATGGGGGAAGGATGTCTCTCACGGCAGGTGGTAACATCACTATTAACAGTAATCTTAACTCCAACTCCTCCTCCTCCGGTCACTTCTTATTCTCCTCCGGCTCAGGCTCCTTCTTTTCTGGCGATGGGGGAGGGATGTCTCTCACGGCAGGTGGTAACATCACTACTAACGGTAATCTTAACTCCAACTCCTCCTCCTATTTTTCCGCCTCCAACTCCTCCTCCTCTGGTTCATCCTCTTCTGGTGATGGGGGAGGGATGTCTTTCACGGCAGGTGGTAACATCACTACTAACGGTAATCTCAACTCCGCCTCCTCCTCCTTTTCCTCTGGCTCCTCCTCTTCTGGTGATGGTGGAGCGATGTCTCTCATAGCAGGCGGTAATATCACCACAAAAGATCTTGACTCCTACTCCTTCTCCTCCGGCTTCAGCTCCTCCTCTTCTGGCAATGGGGGAGTGATGTCTCTCATAGCAGGCGATAACATCACCATAAACGATCTTGACTCCGCCTCCTCCTCCAGGTATGGCTTCTCCTCTTCTGGCGATGGGGGAGCAATTTTCCTCAGCGCCATAGAGGGCAATATTTTCGGTAGTGAAGAAGACGTTTCCAGTCTTAACTCCTTTTCTATCTCCGAGCAAGGAACCGCAAGAAATGGTGGTGACGTTACTATAAAAGCTCGAAACATTGTGAGCAATCTAGAGATATTAACCCTATCTTCTTGGGAAAACGCCAAATCTGGGACTGTTTTAGTAGAAGGCTCTGGAAATTTATCAATCACAAATACCAATATTCTGACCAGCGGACAGTTCACCCTGGAAATTTCCGACGGCCAAGAAATCACTTTAGATGTTGGTAAGACAGGTCAATCAGGAGATGTCATTATCACCAGTTTGGGAGATCTCACATTCAACAACAGTCAGATTGAAACTGATACCAAAGGTAGTGCCTCAGCCGGTAATGTCATGATAACTAGCCCCGCTCTGGTTACGTTCAATAGTAGTTTTATTAGAAGTAACACTAGCAGCACAGGTGCGGCAGGCAGTCTCGATATCGAGGCAGGTCAAGGAATTATGCTCATCGGTTCTGATAGTGAACTATTTGCCGGAACCACTAACTCTGGCAAAGCCGGAAATATTACTCTTCAATCCTACCAAAACGCACAAAATTTAACGATTAACCTGGCACAGGGAACATCTATTTCTGCTGCCACTAATTCTACTTCTAACCAAGCAAACGGGGGAGATATAAACATTAAGGCTCCCGACTCCATTACAATTCAGGGCGAAGGAAACATTACCACAGAAACTGTAGGAGCAGGCAATGCTGGCAAAATTGAAATTACCAGCACCGATTTAAACATACAACAAACAGAACTTTCTACCTCAACCACAGGAGAGGGAAACGCCGGAGACATAATCCTCGATACCTCCACCTTAACCGTTGCCAGGGGAGCAAAAGTATTTGCCTTCACTGAAGGTAGTGGCGATAGTGGCACAATTGAAATTAATGCTCCCACCGCCGTCAATCTCGGCATTGGTGTCAATGATTTTTCCCCAGTTCTGTCTGTAGAAACAAGTGACGCAGGCAAAGCTGGAAGCATTATTATTAATACCCCAACCTTAACCCTCTCCGACACCGCCCGAATTACCGCAACCGCCACCGATACCGCCACGAATACAGAGGGAGGTGGCAGTATCACCTTAAATGCATCCACGATGAACTTAGCCGGAATCGTGGGTGTCTTTGCTGAAACCGAAGGACAAACCCCCGCCGGAACCTTAACCCTGAACCCCTATCAGGATCAATCCACCCTAGACATTACCCTAGCGCCCAATTCCCAAGTCTCGGCTTCTACCTCTGGAAGTGGCAAAGGTGGCGATTTAATCCTGAGTGCGCCGCAAGCGATTACCATTGCTGGACAAGGGCGGTTAGCGGTAGAAAGCCGCAGTACAGGGGATGCGGGTAATGTAGAGGTTACTACTCCCCAACTTACCCTCACTGGTGGTGTCGAACTATCTGCTGCTGCTACGGATAAGGGTAATGCCGGAGAAATTCGCCTCAACACCCAGCAGTTAACCCTGGAAAATGATGCACAGATATTGGCATCTAATGTCTTTAGTAGCAGTGAGGGGATTATCTTACAAGGTTTGGATACCTTGACAGTTAGCAACAATAGTGTCATTCAAGCCTCGACTGAAACGGGTCAAGCCGGAAGCTTAAGCATTAATGCTAACTCCAATCCCGCTAATTCGGTGCAAGTGAGTGATAACAGTCGCCTATCCGTTGAAGCTACTGGTGAAGGCGGTAAGGCTGGGGGTTTGACGGTTAATACTCAACAGTTAACCTTAAGTGAGAACTCGGAACTCTCAGCCTCCAACATCTCTGGTGAGAGCCAAGATATTATTTTACAAGGCTTAGAGAACGTACAGTTAACCAACGGCAGTGAAATATCAGCCTCGACAGAGACAGGAACAGCCGGAAGTCTCAGCATTAATGCAGGTGAAAATCCGGTTGATTCGGTATCTCTCAACAACAGCCGCCTATCGGTTGAAGCCACTGGTGAAGGTGGGAAAGCTGGGGGTGTAACGATAAATACCGAACAGTTAAGCTTGAATGCGCGATCGCAACTTTCAGCTTCCAACATCTCTAGTGAGAGCCAAGATATTATTTTACAAGGTTTAGAGAACGTACAGTTAACTAACGGCAGTGAAATATCAGCATCCACCCAAACCGGAACAGCCGGAAGTCTCAGCATTAATGCAGGTGAAAATCCCGTT